>JAFACO010000520.1 GCA_023425485.1 Bacillota bacterium | reverse complement strand
AGTTTATACTTATTACTTCATAAAGCCCCTTTTAATAATTAGCATAATATCAACTGTTGATATAGCTTAACATTAAGAGGGGCTAATTTTATTGTTCCTAACGAACTTCATATACTGAGTATTGAATCTCAATATTATCGCTTATAAAATAGGTATAGTCGCCATCCGGCAAAATCCAATTTACACTTATGCTTCCTGGCTGAAAGTAATTATTCTGCTCTTTGTAATTAGAATAGGTTACATACCACGGTACCAGCGAGCTGCCTTTCCCGTTCTCGTCCATATACCGGTCCTTGGTATCAAATCGTATAATGTTGCCATCATTGTTAAAAGTAAATCTACCCTTAGCAGAAATTCCTTTCCAGGAAATATTGCCTTCAACGGTGTGGTCATCAATGACTATCCAAGACACATACTCCTGTAAAAACAAGGACGGCATATATACTGCATCTGCCAGTACGGTTATCAACTGTCCCTGATCCATTTCAGGCCCGGTAGAACGAAAAAGCTGAATCTGCTTGGCAAGAACTCCTGTCATAGAGCCAAAGCCATCCAACACGCTGTCCTTTGCCTGCAAGGGGATACCTGCAATTCGTCCTGTCAAAAAAGCGTGGCGGTCAGGTCTGTTTGCAAAATTGACCTGCATGTATTTTATTTTAATTGGGTCGTTGCCAGCCGACATTCGAAACTTTGTGTCGTGAAAATTTATTAGCATATTATCCATAAGGGATTTTCCTATATAGCCCCCATTGATGATATGCTGGCGGAGCAAAGCGGGCAGTTCAGCAATATTCTCATCCGTAAATACACATTGTGAACTTCTTTGCCTATTTGTTTCGGTCAAGGAACTTTTTACATCTGTCAGATATTGTTTCCAAAGTCTACCTCCGGGTATTGCTAAGTACATCGCCGTGACTGCTAACACAATGAAACCTATCACCATCCAAAGCATACATTCCACCTCCCATGTCAAATGCTAATCTTTCTAAATATATCTTGATTTTTCAGTGTGTTTACTGTCTAATTCCACCCATTAGGATTTTTATGAATTCATCCACAAGTTGGTCAAAATCATCCAAGTTAAATAATTTATTTTCTATGGCACTCATAACGAAACCCAGTAATGCACTAATAATCATCCACGAAGTGTTAGTTACATTAGGCTTCAACACATTTTGAGCTATCCCTTCCGCTAAAATACTATCAAGTTTAGCTATTCCCGTATTAGAAGGCGTAGAATTTTTACATTCATTTGAAAATATCACATTTACTCCACTATACATAATGGCTTTTACCATTTCAGGCTCAGCGCAAAGACTCGTAACAAAGGTATTAAAAATGCTTTGTACTCTCTGATCTATGGAAAGTGCAGCATTATCATTCATGGTGGCATCGGCATTGATCACAATTTTATTATAAAGCTCGTTGGACATGTCTGTAATAATCTCTGCTTTATCTTTGTAATAAAGATAAATGGTTGTCGGTGAATACTCGATTTTAGCAGCAATCTTTCTGATGGATAATTTTTCATAGCCCTCTTGTTCAATCAGCTCAACAGCAGCAGCTTTTATTTTACTTTTCATTTCTGCTTTTTCAATATCACGACGTTCTTTGATACCCATATATAATTACCTCACTTAACAGTGTTAATATAATTTACATTATTATTATATTTTATCAATTTCATTGTGTCAATGCAATATTAGGGGACGATTAATAACTTGATTTACATTCTACAAAGTAAAAAGCAGTTAAAAAATATTAAATAAAAAAGTACTTGCTATGGAGTGAACTCCAAGTGCTAGAGTATAGCTAAGAAATAAAAATAAATCAATTGAGAAGGAGACTACCATGAATAATTTTGTATATAACGTACCAACGAAGGTATATTTTGGAGAGAATCAATTAGGACATCTGGGCACAGAGTTAAGCAAGTATGGAAAGAAAGTACTATTAACCTATGGCGGAGGTTCTATAAAGAAAATCGGTCTATATGATAAGATTGTAGAAGAGGTTAAGAAGGCAGGTTTAGAGTTATTTGAATTAGCTGGAATAGATCCTAACCCAAGAGTTTCTTCTGTCAATGCCGGTGCTGAAATCTGTAAAAGAGAGAAGATAGATGTGCTTTTGGCAGTGGGCGGAGGTTCCGTTATTGACAGTACCAAATACATTGGAGCAGCAACCTATTACGAGGGGGATGCCTGGGATATTCTATTAGGAAAGTTTAATGTAGAGAAATGTCTGCCTATCATTGATGTATTGACCTTAGCAGCTGCTGGTTCCGAGATGGACTGTGGTGGAGTAATCAGCAATCCGGAAACCAAGGATAAAATAGGGCTATTGTTCCCAGTAATGCTGCCGAAGGTTTCGTTCCTTGACCCAACGACCACTTATACGGTTAGCAAATATCAAACTGCTTGTGGTGCAGCAGATATGTTAAATCATATTTTGGAAGTGTATTTTAATATGAATCAGGATCTTTACATGCTTGATACGGTAATGGAAGGTTTAATGAAAACCATAATTAAATATACCCCAATTGCTATGCAGGAACCAGAGAATTATGAAGCTAGAGCAAACCTTATGTGGACTTCCTCTTGGGCAATCAATGGTTTTGTAAATGGTGGCAAAAGACAGGCATGGAGTTGTCATCCGATGGAACATGAATTATCAGCTTACTATGATATTACCCACGGTCTTGGTCTTGCCATCCTTACACCACGCTGGCTAACCTACACCTTGGATGAAACCACTGTTTCCAAGTTCTATCAGTTTGGTTGTAATGTATTTGGTATTGATTCAAGCCTAGACCCAATGGAAGTTGCAAAGAAGAGTATTGAATTGGTTTCCGAGTTCTTATTTAAAACCTTGGAATTGCAAAGTACATTCACTGAAATAGGTATTGATACCACTCATTTTGAAATAATGGCTAAGAAAGCTTGCGGAGATGGAGTTCTCCCTGGTTTTAAACCACTGAATCAGCAGGACATTGAGAATATCTTTAAAATGTGTCTGTAATACTATAAGAAATATGAACGGACCATAAAAGAAGCTTATAAGATGGGAACGAAAATTAGTTAGGAGTGATAATATGACAATAGCAGAAGTCGGTAAAAAATATGATTTAACAGCGGATACCTTACGCTATTATGAACGCATTGGCTTAATAC
>JAFACO010000502.1 GCA_023425485.1 Bacillota bacterium | reverse complement strand
TGGAACTGCATTTGATGGTTGCAGCAAATTAGGTAAAGTTACAATATCAGAAAATGTAGCTTTAATAGAGGAAGGTACATTTGATTATTGTAATAAACCGACTATTTATGGGAAAAAAGATTCTTATGCTTATAAGTATGCAAGTAAAAACAATATCACGTTTAAGACTTTGTCGATAAGTGATAAAAAAATAAGCTTATCTGTGGGGGATGTAAAGTATCTTAAATTAAATGGTTCCGCTCTATGCATCTGGAAAACCAGTGATAGATCAGTAGCGTCGGTTAACTCTAGTGGAAAAGTAACTGGTGTGGGGAAAGGAAAAGTCGTAATTACAGCTTACCTTTATAATAAAGTGTATAAGAGTGAGATAGAGGTAAAATAGATAAACTATCATATTTTCTCTCTTAAGCTCGTTATATTTGCAACAGAGTCTTTTTGAGTTTAATTATATAATTTAAAAAGGTGATTACTTTTTGGATAATATCCAGAGAGTAGTCACCTTTTTTATAATTAGATCTTTACTTGTCAATTATAATTACGGAACTGGCTTATAAAGTGTGTAGAAGTCTGCTTCCACATCCTCCATCCGCTTACTGTACCAGAATTTTGCATCTTCTAAAGCCTTATTATAAATCGGTTTTCCCAGCGTCTCCATAAAGAAGTCTAAAATACCTTCAGAGGCTATGATTCCTAGCTTTTCATCACGTTCCGTTTCAAAGTAGTACTTGATTTCTTCAAGCAGCTGTTTCTTTTCCTCACTTGTTAAATTAATAAGTGCGTTGTTCTGATTTCTATTCATCATAACCTCCTTTTGTTATCCGATTCTTATGCAGTCAATTCAAACTGCGAATTGTAAAGGTTAGCATAGAAGCCGCCTTTTGCAAGAAGTTCTTCATGATTGCCCTGTTCTACAATATCCCCTTCGTTCATTACTAAGATGGTATCAGCATCACGAATAGTAGATAAACGATGAGCAATGATAAAGCTGGTTCTTCCCTTCATTAAGGTATCCATTGCTTTTTGGATTAATATTTCTGTTCTTGTATCTACGGAGCTGGTTGCTTCATCTAATATTAATATCTTAGGGTCAGCAAGGATTGCACGGGCAATGGTCAATAGCTGTTTCTGACCTTGGGATACGTTGCTTGCTTCCTCATTTAGCACCATCTTATAACCATCTGGTAAGGTAGAGATAAAATGATGTACATGTGCTGCTTTCGCTGCTTTTAGTACCTCTTCATCAGTGGCGTCAAGCTTACTGTAACGGATGTTCTCCATAATGGAACCATTGAATAGCCAAGTATCCTGCAATACCATACCGAATAGTTTTCTAAGTTCACTACGATCAAAGTCTTGAATATTATGGCCGTCAATGAGAATTTCACCACTATTGATGTCATAGAAACGCATTAGCAATTTAACCATAGTTGTTTTACCTGCACCAGTAGGACCTACAATTGCTATTTTCTGTCCCTTTTCCACCTTTACACTGAAATCATTAATAATAATCTTGTCAGGGTTATAACCGAAATGAACGTTTTTAAATTCAACATTGCCGGTTATCACTTCGCTGGAAACAGAATTTTCAACTGTCTGAACTTCTTCTTCAATATCTAAGAATTCAAAAACACGTTCCGCAGCGGCAGCAGTGGATTGGAACATATTCGCTACTTGACTTAATTGACCGATTGGCTGTGTAAAAAGTCGGATGTATTGAAAAAAGGACTGAATATCACCGATTTTAATTTTGCCATTGATTGCTAAGTAGCCACCCAGGATAGCAACACCAACATATCCGATATTACCAATAAACATCATAACAGGCATCATTAAACCGGATAAAAACTGTGATTTCCAAGCAGATTCGTATAACTTAGCGTTCTTTTCATCAAACTCCTTAATGGATTCTTCCTCTTTATTAAATAATTTGATAATATTGTGACCACCAAAGGTTTCTTCTACCTGGCCGTTAACATGGCCTAAATATTCTTGTTGCTGTTTAAAATATTTTTGTGATTTCTTAACTACCTTGCTAACGACAATACCGGATATAGGCAGAATCATAAGTGCAAGTAATGTCATAGGTATACTAATACGTAACATCATAATAAGTACACCAATAATCATAACTACAGAGGTAATTAATTGAGTTAAACTCTGGTTTAAACTGTTGCTAAGAGTGTCAATATCGTTAGTTACTCTGGATAATATCTCACCGTGGGAAGTCGTATCAAAATAATTCATAGGAATTCGATGAATCTTTTCTGAAATATCCTTACGAAATTGATAGGTTACCTTCTGTGAGATACCACTCATGAATAGACCCTGAATAAAAGTGAATACCGCACTGGTTGCATAGAGGATTATCAGAGTAATTAAAATCGTTCCAAGGGCATCAAAGTCAATACCCTCGCCACCTTTTATTTTATTTGAAATACCTTCGACGATCTTTGTGGTAGCATCACCCATAATAGTAGGTCCGATAATGGTAAATATGGTAC
>JAFACO010000455.1 GCA_023425485.1 Bacillota bacterium | reverse complement strand
GGTCTGAATGTTTTGACTAATCTCTTTACCTATGTCATCCATCAATAGGTCATATGCCTGATCCATGTCCCCTGCTTCTAGCAGGCTTATGATATTGCCGGTACGCGAATTATACTTTTCAAGTTCCTGCGCCAGCAGATTGAATTCCTCCATTACTTCGTCACTTACGATACCCGCTTTAAATTTTTCCATGCTGGTGTTTATTAAACTGTTGGCGTCATCAAATTCCTGCTTATAAGAAACCATCTCACTGAAATCTTTATCGATGTACATGTTGCGTACAGTAGTTCGTTGTCTTTGATATGCTCTTGCGACATTCGCCAGATCTGGCAGGGTTGAGGTGTGTTTCTCATATAGTTCCGTATCTAAGGTATCCATCGTCTTAATATTTACTATCCCGACGATACCAACTACTCCCGCCAGTATTGCTACAAGAATAAAGCTTACGATTAATTTCATGCCGATTTTCATATTATAAAACAATCTCATTTGTAGTCCTCCAAAACATAATTTTTTTATATTGCTTCACTAATATCTTCTAACTCGGTGTCTGAGAGCAGTCTCTCGCAATCCAACAGAAGCTTAACCTCATTTCCGACTTTACCTATTTTCTTTATGTACCTGTTATTACTTCCAAGATGCATTTGAGGCGGATCTACTGTTTCCGCTTCCGGGATAGTTATTACTTCCGCTACACGGTCAACTATTAGCCCAATCATCAAACTATTCATTTCAACCACAATAACGCAAGTCCTGTCATTATATTCCTCCTGCTCCTTTTTAAAACGCAGTCTGATATCGATGACCGGAATGATTTTCCCTCTCAGATTAATGATTCCTTTTACATAAATCGGAAGTTCTGGTATTTCGGTAATTGATTGAATGCCTATGATTTCAATCACATACCGGATCTCAATTCCATAGCTTTCACTACCCAGTGAGAAGGTCAGATAACGATCTTTTTGCGTATCGTCATCCGCTTCCTCAGTATTGTTCCATACGTTTGTCATTTCTCCCATCCTTTCTTGTCTTTAGTTCCTTTATGTAAAAGCATGCTGCTTTACAAACTAATCAACTCCGCTACATCCAGAGTCAGACTGATGCTACCGTCCCCCAGCAGAGTACATCCAGCTAGTCCCTTGATTGTTTTAAACTTATTGATGTATTCAGGTAAGGCCTTAATTACTACCTGTTGCTGCCCTAAAAGCTTGTCTGCCACAATACATACTGCTTTTTCCGCCTGTTCCAGCATGATAATAATGCCTTCCTTACTGTCCGTATTCCCTGAAGTTACATGATATAACTCATTCAATCGGATTAATTTATAACATTGTCCTCTTATCATTATCATCTCATTACCATCCGTATCTACTATGATATCTCCCTGCTCGGGGCGGAAAAATTCCTTAATAGAAATCGTTGGTATGGTATAGTGTTCCTTTCCGACCATAATATTCATTCCGTCAATGATTGCTAGCGTAAGCGGTATTTTCATTGTAAATATCGTTCCCCTGCCTTGCTCGCTTTCCACTGACAGATATCCTCCGATGGCTTCAATATTCTTAGCTACCACATCCATTCCTACCCCACGTCCGGAATATTCCGTTACATTTTCATTTGTAGAAAAACCTGGCAGAAGAATCATATGAAAGATTTCCTTATCCGTCATTTCAGTTGTATCACCAATTAAATTATGTTCTCTGGCTCTCTGAAGTATTTTTTCCTTATCCAGACCACCTCCGTCATCTCTTACAATAATGACTACATCACTTCCTGAATTTTTTGCCTCCAAAATAACCGTTCCTGTCTCCTGTTTTCCTTTCTTAATCCTCTCGGCAGCCGGTTCTATTCCATGATCAATTGCATTACGTACCAGATGCATCAGTGGATCAGAGATATGATCAATAATATTCTTATCCACCTCTGTTGCTTCTCCGATAATCTCCAGATGCACCTCTTTATTCAATTTCCTGCACATATCACGAATAATTCGATTCATCTTTTGAAAGGTTGCCGACAGCGATACCATTCGAATGGACATTACAATATCCTGTAATTCATTGGTAATTTTCTTTAATTGGATGGAGGCTTTCTTAAAATTACTTAATTCCAGACCATTTAAATCGGGATTTTGTATCACCATTGCTTCCGCGATAACCATTTCTCCTACCAAATCCATAAGCATATCCAGCTTGGCTACGCTAACACTAATCATCGTCTGCTTATTCAGAGTTGCTGTTACGTCTCTATCTTCCAGTTTATTTTCCGGTTTTGCTGGCATTGCATGGAAAGTTTGGTCTGTAAGTTCCGGTTCGGAGGTTGAATCATTATCAAAAAACAGTCTGTTCTTTTCTTCCTCGTTTACCTGTACCAGCTCCAGGCTTTTCAAAAAAATGGTTTGCATAAAGAAATCTTCTATTTCTTCATAGGAACGATTGCTTTTAAACTGTATTTTAAATCCTTCCGTCCGTATGATATCTTTGCTATCCGTATTATCCACGAGATCCTGAGGCGTAAAAAGCAATACCTCTGCAATTTCCTTCAACTTAAAAAGAATCGTAAAAGCCCTTACATTCTCCATTTCACAACCTTCTTCAAAATGGATTACCGCCACAAAGATATCTCTATTTTCAGTCTGCATATTTATACTTGGACTTGGAAACGCCAGTTCTATGAAATTATCTTCGATAATAGAGGTTTCACAGTAGATTGTGCTGTCTTGCTTCAGATTTAATAGATAATTTTCCCAGGAATGAATTAATGAACTAGAATCCCCATCAGGGGTATCACCATTTTTTAATTTTAGGATTTCAATGTTAATTAGATCAACACTGACAAACACTAAATCATATAAAGAAGAATAATCCATCAGCTTTGGTTTTTCTTCTCTTAGATAATAAAAGGTATCCTCAATTGTATGCGTGAGCCTAGCAATATTATCCAGCATCATCATGGCTGCTGATCCCTTAATCGTATGCATGATACGGAACACCTCATCAATCGTATGCTGGGAAAAACCCTTTTCTTTTTCACTACTTAACATTAATTGTTCCATTTGCTGAAGTAACTGTAAGGTCTCAAATACAAACATCTCCGCTAATGGTTCTCCAGTAAATTTATCTGGCATATTTTTCCTCCGTTTAATGTAACATTTTACTTAAATCGTTACATTATAACATGTTCACATTTGCCTGAATTTCAAGGTTTCCGTGATTGACCAAAAAATTTTTATGCATTATCTAGTTGAAAAGTAATGTAACATTTTATATTATATTTATATAAAATAATACATTTATACAAAATATTGTATAATAGAGGAGATTACTTACATATGACAGTCCAACCAATCAGAGATAAGACAAAAATAAAGCAGATGCATCAATATTTGCTTGGAAAAGACCCAAAATATGGTTTGATATTTAAGTTTGGTCTAAATACTGGACTAAGAATTAGTGATATTCTGCCCTTAAAGGTAGATGATATTTTTTATGATAACGGAAAATACCACGAGTATCTTGTACTGAATGAAAAGAAAACCAAGAAAGAAAAGAAAATTAAGATAAATAATGCACTGCGCAAAGCGATTGAGCCGTATATTAAGGAGTATGGTTTATCAAAAAATGATTATTTATTCCCCAGTAATAAGGGTGGATATATAGGAAGAATACAGGCCTATCGTGTGCTAAAAGAAGCCGCAGAGCTAATCGGAATAGAGAATTTCGGTACACATAGCCTACGCAAGACCTGGGGCTATTGGACTTATAAGATATCAAAATTCAATATTGGCCTGATTATGGAAACTTTTAACCACAGCTCCCCTAGTATTACCCTTCGATATATTGGTGTGAATCAGGATCAAAAAGATGAATTATACTCAATGGTTCAATTTTAGAAAATATTTCTAATTCTATTATAGCTTAATGATTCAAAGTGCCTAATTTTCCTATAAATATCTTAATTAAACAAATTATGCATAAAAAATACATATAAATCTTGCCACTAATATCCATTAATGTTATTATATGCCTATAATGTTTTATAATCTGTCATACAACAATTTAAGTAATTTGTTACGTCTAGATAAACATTTTTTAACATTTCCATTATAAAATGATGTTTTAGTTAATGCTAACACTGTCTTTATAGATAACAACAATACCCCTGGGTGAGGAAGTTATTATTCTCACCCAGGGGTATTGTTGTTATCTATATTATTGAATATTGGACAGCAGCACTCATCCAAAACTGCGGAAACCACTGCATAATATTCCAACTGCCCACACCATATAAATTAAACTCAGGTACCAGTTTAAAAAATGAATCATAGCTTCTGGCATCCCAAAAGCGTACCAGAAATTCGTCTCCCGAACAAAAATAATAAGAGACTGCATTGGTTAAGGGGTCGTAAATAATTTTAGCATTATTTTGTGCTGCCAGCTCAAGTGCTGCCTTGTAACTAATCGCCTTGCCTTGGGAGGAACCGGGTATAAAGGGTAATTGATAGATATAACCATGCATGGGCAAGCCAAAAGACACCATATCAGAAGGTACCATTTTTGTAAAATCCGCTATAGTCCTTTTATAATTATCCGTGCAAAGAGTTCCAAGAGACGCTCCATCTGAGTATCCGAATTCATATACAATCAGTGTAATTCCTGACAGCCCACCTGTCATAAACTTGTAATCAAAACCAAAAATCGGATTTTCAAAAGTATCCATGACCTTATAGCCAGCAGAAGTGATACTATCCAACATTTTTAAGGCATGTCTGTGATAGTTTTCACGATATCTGGGATGGATATAAGGTGTATGAAAAATTACCCCGCTGTATCCCTTGGTTTTCAAGACATGAAGTATTTGACTAATAAGCCGGTCTTCATTCTCAATATTTGATATAATGGAATGAACTACCTTCATAGCCTCCTCTGGATTTTTAGAAGCCGGTACAATCATCATTAAAGGTTCAGTTCCATAAGTTTTTGCAAGCTTTATAATGTCTTCATCATCTAAATTATTTAAATCACCTGTAGCAGATACCGTATAACTATAAACCGTGAGATAAGTCAGATAGGGTAAGGTCATTTGTAAAGTTTTGGTTTCTATAAAGGGATAAGCGAAGCCATTGGTAGCAATTGTATGTCCTTTTTGCCCGCGAAAACTAATAACTATTTCATCTCCTATATATAGGAATTCACGATCTGTCAACTCCGGATTATATCTAAGAAGTTCAATTACAGAGGTACCAAAGGATTCTGCAATCTGTTCTAAGGAGTCTCCTTCTTTCACAATATAAGTTATTTCAGGAAAAAGAATAATAAGGGCTTCTCCTATTACCAGTGAGTCCTCATCCGTTAAATTATTATATATTTTCAACTTATTAACAGATACACCATAAAATCCTGCAATGGAGAGAATGGTCTCTCCAGGTTTCACCACATGAATAATCATTTCTGCCCTCAAACTGTTTTGTTACATTATATGTGGTTTATTTACATAGGTTTCATGTTAAGTAATATCAATTTTTGTCTCTTTAAGTACAAAGTAATGTGATATAGCTAATCCTAAAATGAGCAAGAACCCGCAGACAATAGGTTCTATTCCCAAAACACCTGTCCCAGCACCCTTATTCTATCTCACCTTAACATTTGAAAATAACTTATTGATACTTTCAAC
>JAFACO010000338.1 GCA_023425485.1 Bacillota bacterium | reverse complement strand
TATCATAGGTCATAAGATAGCTAGCCATATTGGCTCCATACCAGAAAGTGAGAAGTATCGTCATTAAGAGCTTAATATCCGATCCGCCACTATTGCCAAAGATATAGATTAAAAACAGGTCATATATGATTACAGCAACGGCAGATAGAACACCATAAATCAGATTAAGCTTAACGGTATGAGTGCTAACAAAATAATCAGAAACAGGATGGCACTTAAATACCCACGCACCAACAAGCAGCAACAAATCTGCCCCGATTTTTGTATAGAGACTATCAAAGCCTTGAATATATGTTTCCAATACTGCACCACCAGTGGAGCCTAACTCGATTACAACAATTGTTATAGAAAAGACTGCTGATGCCATTACAATTCTGGTGTTAGTCTGATACTTACAGAAAATAGCCGCAAACAGCGCAATTCCTCCCAAAAAGGAAAACCAGGAACCAATGCCAGTAAAATACTTGCAGTAATGAGTTAGATACCACATGAAAAGATTGATTCCTCCAAAAGCAAGCACTAAAAACAATACCTTTACCAACGCTTTCAGAATATCGTGTAGTTTGTCAGCCTTAAAATCCATGACTACCACAGTAAATATAGCTACACAAAGCAATTGAAAAACAAATGCAGAATCAACAATTATTTTAAAATATTCTAAAACTATATCTTCCATTAAAATCCCCATTCTTAACCATTTATATGCTCTCATCTAAGGCTGCTGCTAGAAACACCCATAGTAATCTCTATTTTACTGTAGATAATAGCATAAGAAAAGAAATAATAATACAACCTTTCCCACCATTTCTCTAACATGTCAATGGTTAAAATTATGCTTGGGAGGATATCTGTCTAATGCAGGAACAGCGCTGTTTTCACAGCGCTAATTCCTACCTAGCATATGCTTTATTAATACTCGCTATTATCGTCGTTTTTCTTCTTTACAGCAATTTCTTTTAGCTTAACCTTACCCAATCCAAGCATAATACAGTATATAATTCCCAAGATTGATAAAGCACTTACTACAGCCCAGACAGCATTCAATATAATCTGCCAAGGTGACATATTATAGCTTATACTGTCACCAGGGGCTAAGCCCATTACCGCATTGGAGTTTGCCTTATTGTATAAAAGGTATTTCGTTGACTCCTTCAGCCAATGGATAGCTGTCGCACTCTCAGTATCATAAAGACCATTGGTGCCGTTATTGGTAAGTGTCAAGTTCTGGCCTCTTCTTAGAGAATAGTCCGTGGTCATATAGGTATTTGGTTCTCCACCGGCATCTGATAAAATGGTTCCGGTAAATCCGCACTCGTCACGAAGTATTTTATTAATTGCAGCGGATGCGCCAGCATAGGTTGCACCAATACGGTTATATGCAGTCATCAGACCTGTTGCACCAGACATTTCCTTACTAGCCATAGTATAACCATCCGCTTCGTCTTCTACTTCGTAATAGTTGACAGTCATCTTTGATTCTTTCATATAAATTTCAAAAGATTTGTTATAAATCTCACGAAAAGCCTGTTCGTTAGCCCAAGAACAATATCCGTTAGCTTGTCGATTAAGCTCTTGTTCGTTTAATGCGTAGTGCTTCATAAAAGTTATTAGTCCCTTTTCAGAAGCGCCAGCAGTCTCAGCTGCTGCCATTTTTCCTGCAAGAACAGCATCTTCGGAATAGTACTCATAGTTACGACCGCCAAAAGCTGAACGATGGGTATTCGCACCGTAACCATAGAGACCAGTGATTGCCTGACCATCCTCTTGCTTAAACTGCCATGCCTCCTCACCGAAAGCTTCACCTATTGCCTCTGCCAGGTCCGTATTATAGGTTGCTGCAACCATTGGTCCACCACAGTACCAAACATTTCTTGCATAGCTTGAAATCTTCAGCTGCGCTGCATAGAAACCATAAGGTGAGTCCGCATCGTAGCTCTTAGGTACGCCATTCTCTGTATCGGCCATCTCGTTCCAACCGCCGTTCATAAACATATAGGCCATTGATTCCACTGTGAATTGATTAATGTAATCGTCCCACTTCTTATCGTTGATGTCTACGCCACGCAAATCTACCAGCGTATAGCTTGTTTCGTCAGTATTCGTCTCTGGCATATCTGTAATTTCATTCTGGGATTCATCCCAAACATCATAGATCTCAATTTCCTTGATGGTACGCTCATCACTGATGATAAGATCATCACCTTCAGGAGCGGTGGGGAAAGAACCGCTAAAATCTGAACGAGTAAAATCATGTATATAACCGTCTCCAGTTGAACCGTCCCCATAAGCCTTGAACTTGTAATTCATCTCATCATCCAAGACGTTGGTGGCAACCACATTGTCAGTCGAACGTTTTCCTTCGCCAGCTTCATTGAAGACTAGCTTAGAGTCAATTGTCTGTGTCCAAGCCAGTTTTGAATCAGACTTATCAATACCAGTCCAGCTATGGCTATTCTCAGAGAGGTAGAAAGTATAATCTCCCTGGTCTAAGATGTAAGCTTTTTCATTGGTATAATCATAGGAAGTAAAGTAATCTCTACTAACTTTAATGGTAAGAGTCTCACTTGCACCAGGCTCTAACTCCTGTGTCTTGTCAAATCCAACTAAAACAACGTGAGATTTCTCAACCTGACCCTTTTCCCAAGGTGCATTGACATAAATCTGTGCTACTCCCTTACCAGCTACAGCTCCGGTGTTTGTTACTTTCACTTCGAAGGTATACTCCTGGCTTTCACTGTCATAGACTGGTGTACTTGCATACTCCATGGAGAAATCGGTATAGGAAAGTCCGTATCCAAAAGGATATACTACATTTTCGTCATAATCATATCCGCTATAATTGCCCTGCAATGCTTCATAAGCTGCTGTCTCATAATAACGATATCCCATATAGATACCTTCTTCATACTCTACAAAGTAAACAGAAGCTCCAAGATAAGTATCTAAATCAGTACCATTGGTATATTCAAAGTTTCCGAAATTATAGTAGGTTGGATCATTTCTTAAGGTACGCACATAGATATCAGGTGTATGTCCGGAAGGGTTTACATCACCGCTAAGAATCTTAGCCAACGCTGTACCACCTTGGGAACCACAACTGCCTGCCCAGTATGCACCTACAATTTTACTGAAATCATAAGCTATACCGCTGTATGGGTCTGTATACATACCAGGAGTCTTATAATTTGAATCCTTCGGATCCAGGAAACCAAGCTCCATTGTATTGGCAGCGTTAATTACAACGATTACCTCTGTGAAATTCTTACAAGCATAGTCAATCAATGCTAATTCAGCATTCTTTAAGGAAAGTCCAGTTCTGTTGTACTCTGCTGCTCCCAGATCTCTCTCCTGGTCATTACCCTCTCCTGAATTACGAGAAATGGTAACTACTGCTGTATTATACTCAGTAAAGGTGTTTTTAACGCCATCCAAAGCTGCAGCCGGATCTGCAAAGTTGTCAGTTGCACTTTCATAAAGGGCTGTTACCGCTTCGTTGGTATCAAAATAATTGGCAAGACCTGCACCGATAGATACAGCATTTTCCGTTGTCGCTGGATCCTCACCACCCGCCATATTGTTATGCCAGGATTTGTATCCTAAAATAGTAACTTTTTTAGCAGATGCCTCAGTGGAACTATTAACTAATGGCAAAGCTTTTCCGTTTACTCCATTTGATTTGTCATCATTCCTTAATAGAATAATGCCCTCCTCAGCTGTTTGCAGCGAAATCTGTGCTGCGCTATCACGGGATTCTATATCCGAGGTACTTGTAAAGTCGATATAGTCAGCGGTCAGCCCTTCGCTAGTGGCTGTAACCTTTTGTGTCCCAGCTCCTAAGAACTGATCCATATACTCTCTGTAATTGTACATTACTGTTGTGACTACTATCATTAGAATTAATGCCACTGCAATAACTGATGAAAGAGTAATAATCCGTTTTTTCTCTCTTTTCATGATATGTAATTCTCCTTCCTTCTTACTGCTGTTTTCCTGTAACAGTGCGTGCGTCTGCAGAATGTTTGCTCGCATATGCCTTCTGATACAGAAGAAAACAACCATTTACAATTTTAATGACCGCGGCCACAAGGCATACCGCACAAAGCACCTTAGGGAACGCTAAAAGTTTAAAGTCCCCAGCCTCAATTGCTGGCGTAAGATATGCATCTTTAAAACTGTTCATACCTTTATTAGAAGCAACCAGGGTCGCAAACTCGCGACAGTGAACTAAAATCAGGGCTCCAAAGATAAGTGACCCAGCCATAATAAATTCAAGCGTAGCCTTTCTCTTGTTTTTTCCTTTCCTGTACATGATTGTGCAAATAATCAGAGAAAGTACAGGGATGAACATGCCTAGACAGGTCCATATATTAAACCCAAACTCGTAATATCCCGGAATGTACTGAATACCGATACCATAATAAATAGCTTGCCATCCAGGATAATCCAAACCCTTTCCAAACTTATCCGTACCCTCCACTGTTAGGTTAAAAACAGGCATAAAGTTAAAAGCAATCAGCACTGCCAGGCTAGCAGCAGCGAAAATAAGTGTTGCTACCAACAGAACTTTGCGAATGGTCTTCATTTTGCTTAATTTATCCCGAACTACTAAATCAGTCATGAAATACTAATCTCCTTTATTATTGAAATGTAAATGTCCTGGTGTCGGATACTGCTGGGGTAAAGGGATTTACAGCCTCCTGTGTAAGAGTTCCCGTCAAACTGTAAACCGCATCCGTCTTCGTTGTTGTGTATGGTACTCCACTAAGAGTGAGTGTATATATATCTGTTGTCGCATCGTAGGAATAAGTTGAACTCTCGAACAACGTCCCCTTAGAATATACATTTAAAAACCCTTTTTCTGTCAGCTCGATAGTGTAATCACCCTCCGCACAGGTAAGCGTATGTACGGTTGTGCCTTCAAA
>JAFACO010000301.1 GCA_023425485.1 Bacillota bacterium | reverse complement strand
TAAAAAATCCTTACACGGGAATATTATCGATCTTTTCCACATTACTGCTTGAAAATAAGCCTATCAATATTTTTGAGGATGGAAATGAAAGCCGTGATTTCATAAATGTTTCAGATGTAGCGGCAGGAGTAATAGCAGCTATGACTAATAAGGAGAGCAACGGAGAGGTTTTGAACTTAGGAAGTGGCGTAAATACTTCTGTAATTGAAATTGCTGAAATGTTTAAAAAATTCTATGAAAGTAAAAGTCAAATAAACATTACTGGTGATTTCCGGGTTGGAGATATTGCACATAATATTGCAGACATATCCAAGTCAAAGAAAATACTCGGCTTTGAGCAGAAAATATCTCTGCAAGATGGCTTAAAAGATTATTGTAAGTGGGTCCTTGGCGAAGAAAAGGATAACAGTGGGTATGAAAAATCACTGGCGGAAATGGAACAGTCAGGTATGTTTATACGGAAGATAGAAAGAAAATGTTAGTTGATAGTTTAGAAATTCTAAAGTAAAAAGCAAGATGTACATATTGAGCATCGGGGATATTTAGCAGGGAGGATTTATGAGATTATTAAGAAAATGTATGAATTTCTATTTACAAAAAACATCACCGATTAAATATGCAAGAAAAATTGGTGTTTCTATTGGAGATAATTGTAAACTTAATGGAAGTCCTGACTGGGGAAGTGAACCGTGGCTTATTTCATTGGGAAATCATTCGGAAGTATCTTTTGATTGTGCTTTTGTTACTCACGATGGAGCCACCTGGGTTTTTCGTCAGGAAGAACGTTATAAGGATATTATTAAATTTGGAAGGATTAAAATTGGAGATGACTGCTTTATTGGCGCAAGAAGTACGATTCTGCCGGGAGTTACGATTGGAAATCGTTCCATAGTTGCAACGGGAGCAGTTGTAACAAAATCAATCCCTTCTGGAGAGGTGTGGGGAGGAGTTCCAGCCCGCTTTATTATGACGGTAGATGAGTATGCTGCAAAATGCTTAAAAAATACTCCTAAATATGATAGTGTTCGGTTACAGACACATAAGAAAGATGAAACTTTAAAGATTACTGTTTAAAGAAATGGAGAAAGATGGTTATGATATTGTTAATGAAGGGAAGAAATAATTTTATATAATTTGGAAGATTGTACTAGACACCCAATATCTGCGCTATACTTATATATGTTAACGTTATTATTTCAGATATAACTTACTTAAAGGAAGCCAACAGATGGGAAGAATTATTTTTCTTGATATTATCAATGCGGTATGGGACTACGGATGGTATGCCTTGGTTTTTGCTGCATTAATTATAAGTATTGTATTGTTTGCTATAAGTTTATATAAAATAAGAAAGGGACAAAGCAGGAAGGATTTTATCAGACACAATCGATATTCCCTTATGCTGGTCTATGTCTTATTAGTCTATCTTTTTCTGGTTATTTCAATTACGTTATTGTCGAGGCCAACGGGTTCCAGGGGAGGGATAGATCTAATACCTTTTTCGACGTTCTCATCCAACCTGCTTAATAACAGATATCCATTCGAGAATATACTCTTGTTCATACCCTATGGTTTTATCGTGCCTAACTTATGGGCACCCTTGCGTAAAGCGTACTTTTGCATAGGAACAGGCTTGGGCTTCAGCCTATGTATTGAGTTGATACAGTTGATAACAAAGAGAGGTTTCTTTCAACTAGATGATATACTAACAAACGCAGCTGGAACAGTTATTGGGTACGCAGTATTTTATATACTAATAAATGCTATTCAGTTTAAGAGAAAAATTGAAAAAAAGCAAACAGGTATTTAGTAATTAATATATATAAGCGATTAGATATTTATGAATTAACATAAAATAGTTACTATAAAAATAAACTGGAAAAAATATGGCTTTACTAAGCCTAATCTTCTGGAAAATGCTTGACACACCCGGCGACATATGCTATAGTAATGAATTGTGACGTGACAATACTTGAGCCAAAGCCCCGGTAAATAGTATTTGAGATCGTGATTTGTAGAATTGACGTATATAACGCTTATAGAAGTGTTTACAGTCATTAAGAAAGATAAAATTAGATTATTTTCATAAGGAGGTAAACCGATGAAAAGTTTCATGGCGAGTCCTGCAACAATCGAAAGAAAATGGTACGTAGTTGATGCAACAGGACATACATTAGGACGTCTCTCATCAGAGATCGCAGCTATTTTAAGAGGTAAAAACAAGCCTACTTTTACTCCTCACATTGATACAGGTGATTATGTAATCGTAGTAAATGCTGATAAGATTAAGGTTACAGGTAAGAAGTTAGGTCAGAAGATCTATTACAATCACTCCGATTATCCAGGTGGTATGAGAGAAACAACTTTAGCAGAAATGTTAGCTAAAAAGCCTACCGAAGTAATTAACCTTGCTGTTAAAGGCATGCTTCCTAAGGGACCTTTAGGAAGATCAATGATTACTAAATTACATGTATTTGCTGGACCTGAGCACACACATGCAGCTCAGAAACCAGAAGTATTAGAGATTAAATATTAATCAGAGGTTGAAAGGAGGAAATAACATTGGCTAATGTAAAATATTACGGAACTGGAAGAAGAAAAAGCAGTATCGCTAGAGTTTACTTGGTTCCAGGTACAGGTAAAATCACTATAAATAAAAGAGATATGGACAACTACTTTGGTTTAGAGACCTTAAAGTTAATCGTTCGTCAACCACTTGCTATTACAGAAACTGTAGATAAGTTCGATGTATTAGTAAACGTTAGAGGTGGCGGTTTTACAGGACAGGCAGGTGCTATCAGACACGGCATCTCCAGAGCATTATTACATGCAGATCCTGATTATCGTCCAGCACTTAAGAAAGCTGGTTTCTTAACAAGAGATCCTCGTATGAAGGAAAGAAAGAAGTACGGCTTAAAAGCAGCTCGTCGTGCTCCACAGTTCTCCAAGAGATAATAAGAATAATAATGAAAGCCTTGAAAACACAGTGTTTCAAGGCTTTTTTAATGCTTTAAAATAACGATTTGTTGTGAATTTGTTGTGAATTAAATTTATTTAGCTAATTTCAATTCTATTATTTCAGCTGTCTTCTTCCTGGTAGATGCCAGAACATCCGCGTATATATCTGCAGTTATCCCAATATCTGAATGCCCCAGGTGATCTGATACCACCTTAATATCTACACCGTTGTTCAACAAGAGAGTAGCATTGCAGTGCCGGAGAGAATGCAGTGTAAGGAAGTCAAAATCTGTTCCAGCAAGACGCTTCCTGAAAGAAGTGTTTAGGCTACTTCGATCTTTGTAATTCCCTGTGTCAGAGGTAAATACCATCTCCGGATGTAAGAATGTTTCATATTGAGCTATCTGTAATTCTAATTGATGTTTCTTATGCTCCTTGAGCAGTTCAGCTAGTGAATCACTTAATGAAATATATCGCCGGCTGCTTTTACTCTTCGGTGTGGTGAGGAAGTGCTTTCCTCCGACGTCTGATAAAGTATGCCGGATGGTAATTGTCTTACTCGTATAATCTATATCATCCCATTGAAGCCCCAGGCATTCCCCGGACCGCATTCCGGTAAACAGGAGCAGTTTCACAATTGTATTAAGGACAGAATAGTCCTGGAATAGATTCAAAAAGAGAGGGAGTTCGTGATGGTAAAGGAAAAATCAAGATTGTAAATAATGATATCGTAGATAAATTTGGATTAAATGATAAATTTAAAATTAAGTAAACACTACCAACTATCAACATTCAGTTGGTAGTTTTTTATGTAGAAATTTAAGCTGCAGGGCAGGGAAAAAGCCGGCTCTGCAGCCGACCTTTGAGGGGGAGAATTCATAAAAAAATCTATGTTAATTTTCTTATTGGCATTGATTTATCTTATAAATTCATTATAAGCAAGAATTGTGTAGGAATAAGGTCTAAACAGTGAAAAGGCTGTGAATTTGATTGGAGGGGATACCATGAGCAACGAGGAGTTAGTGGAACGGATCCAGCACGGGATCAATAGAACGGAATACCTGGAGCAGCTCTATATTCAGAATAAAGGCTTTATATATAATGTGATTCGGAAGTACCGCTACGCTTGTCAGAGTGGCTATGATAGCATTCCGATAATTGAGATGAATGAATTGATGCATGAAGCCTATTTCGGACTTGTAGAAGCTGCCAAACGTTTTAATCCTGATCAGGGAGCTTCCTTCATTACATATGCAGCCCATTGGATCAACCAAGTAGTGAAACGCTTCCTTGATAACTCTGGTCGGGTAATTCGTGTTCCAGTGAATAAGCAAGAACAGATTTATAAGTATAACCAGGCAAAAGCTTATTATCTGCGTAATCATGACAGGGAGCCAAGCTACCGAGAATATTCTTCATGGATTGGACTAACGCAAGCCGGAGTGGAGAAGCTTGAGTATTTCATGTTTCAGGGATCCATACGGAGTCTTGATATGGCTGTACCCGGTGGAGAGGATGATAATCTTTCCTTTGTAGATACTATACCTGCAGATTTGAACCTGGAAGAGGATGTAGTTGAGAAGGTGGCAGTTGATCAGCTCCGGAAAGAGATTTGGGATATCGTGGCCCAGGTACTGAAGGATGAGAAGAAGTTACAGATATTCCAGATGCGATTTATTAATAACATGACCATGGAGCAGATCGGGGAGCAGCTGCACATACATAGAACAGCTATAGAT
>JAFACO010000273.1 GCA_023425485.1 Bacillota bacterium | reverse complement strand
TTGTAAGTCCTACCATTGGTGCACATTCTGGTCCTGGTACCGTAGCTTTATTCTTTATGGGTACAGAAAGATAAGTAGAATTCAGAATAAAACCTTTGATTTAGATTTTATAACGATTAATATATTTAAACGGACTGTTGCAAAAGTATTCTTTTGCAACAGTCCGTTTTGCTTTCTTAAGTAGGAATACTACTGTTCCCTACTATTTTATTTAAAACCGATATTAGGATGTAATTGGTATTCTCAAACTATCCGCCTTATCTCCGGCCATTACCGGAAGGACTCCCCATTATGAAGATTACTGATTACTTCAGAAACTCTATTTCTAGCTTCCTCACCCGTTGTCGAACTTTCTACATAGTTGATCAAGTTCTTTTTTTCCTCTTGGGACAAACTCGCAAATTTAGTCATCGCTTTCATATCAAGCGCCATGCGCATACCCAAGCCAACCGGAAGCTCTAGGTCTTGATTAATCAAAGTCATGTCTTTGCTCCTTTCCTTAAAAACTATAACTAAAATCCTATGAGCTTAACTTTATTAAATAAAACTCATTTGAATTTATAAAATGTTACATCTATAGTATTTGATGCTTTTAAACTTTTATGTTATATTTTTCTTCCTTATTCTGTTTAATTCGTTATTATCATACAATTCAAATTTATATTTGTTTAGTTTCGTTAGTTAATATTATTTGTATTGAACATATGTTATTATGATATAACAGGACACAGTATTGATGGTTTTATTACGCTAATGAGATAAGGAAGTTGAAGGTATAGTCAAAAAAGATGAAACGCAATCAGGAGGTTCATAAATGATACAGGTAGAGGATAAACTTTATAATATAGTATTAAGAAATACTCGTGAAGCTGACATGAATTATGTAGTTGAAGTTGAGCAAAGACCTGATAATGCGATATATGTCGGACAGTGGACACAAGAACAACATTTAAATTCCTTATATCAAGAGGATATTTTGCATTTAATAGTAGAAGACAAAACTACGAATAAACCTGTTGGTTATGTGATTATGGCAGGTATGACAAGTTCAAATAAGAATATTGAATTTCGTAGAATTGTAATTTCCGAAAAAGGAAAAGGCTACGGTAGAGAAACTCTAAAATTAATTAAAAAAATTACGTTCGAACAATTGCAGGCACACAGGCTATGGCTTGATGTTAGATTAAAAAATTACATAGCACAAAATCTTTACAAATCAGAAGGATTTATTGAAGAAGGCACCCTAAGAGAATGTATATTTTACAATGGAGAGTATGAATCTTTAATTGTAATGTCAATTCTTGAAAGCGAGTATATTTCAATTTCCTAATACATACGAAAAGAGTCTCAAAACAAGTATAAACTTATTTTGAGACTCTTTTTTAATTAATATTTTATTTTGTAAGCTCAATATATTGATCAATTAAGCCTTCCACTGCTTTTAAGCTAGTTCTCCAGAACTGTGGATCTTCAAGATTAATATCAGCTACACGTGCAGCATCTTCCACACTCTTAATGGTAGTAGATCTTAATAGTTCTTTGTATTTTGGTACGAAACTTTCACCTTCCGCTTTGTATTTCTCATAAAGTCCGCGTGCAAATAATCCGCCAAAGGCATATGGGAAGTTATAGAAACTAACAGCATCCGAATAATAATGTCCTTTGAGTACCCACATGTATGGATGTAATTGATCATGATCAAGTCCATCTCCGTAAGCTGTTTTCTGTGACTGTAACATAATCTCTTTTAATTCATCAGCAAATAAGAATCCAGTTTTGGATTTTTCAAATACTTCGGATTCAAATAAATATCTGGAATAGATATCACAGATAATCTGTGTAAAATCCTGTAGCTGACTTTCAATTAGAGCTGCCTTCTCCTTACCTTCTGCTTCGTTAATAGCAGCCTCCATAATAAGTGCTTCGTTAAAGGTAGATGCTGTTTCTGCAACTGGCATGCTGTAATCACAATTTAATAGTAAATGCTCTTGAATGTTAAACCCATGGTATGCATGACCTAGCTCATGTGCTAAAGTTACTACATCACTTAAGGAACCAGTAAAGTTTGTAAGTATTCTGCTCTGTTTCACATAAGGCAAATTGGCACAGTAAGCTCCACCTACTTTACCTTTTCTAGGGAAGAAATCAATCCATTCTTTATCATATGCTTCTTCCACCATATCAGCAAGATCTTTGGAGAATTTACTGAAATGCTTTAGTAAATATTCCTTGGATTCTTCTGTGGTAAACGTTCTATTGCTTTCACCCATTGGTGCAAATAAATCATACCAAGGAAGTCCGCCTTCGTGTCCAAGAAGTTTTGCTTTTTGCTTTAAATATCTATGGAAAGCAGGTAAATACTCGCGAATTGCTTCAAGAAGTGCCTCCAAGGTTTCTCTTTTCATCTTAGATTGGATCAGTGTCATATCCAGAGGAGAATCATACTTTCTAAGATCACTAATTGTATTAACCTGTGTCTTTATATTATTTAAAGAATAACTGATGGCATCCTTAATCTTTTCGAGTGCCTTTACCTCTGAAATAAAAGCATCCTTCCTTACGTTGGCATCTTCTTCATATGCTTTATTTCTTACTTCGGAAAGAGTTATCACGCTATCACGATATTCCACCTCAAGTGTGGAGGTAAGAAAGCTTTGCATATTTCCCCAAGCAGAAGCAGCAGAGATATTCAGCTTAGCCACCACCTCTTCCACCTCATCACTTAATAAATGTTCTGCTTCTTTTTTAAGTTCTGATAAAAGATAATCATACTCTTTGAGTTTAGGATTCTTATCATAATAAGCTTCTGGATGCTCAATACGAGCAACAAACTTCGTAAGTACTGCTAGGGGTTTTGTTGATAAACTAATCTGTTTTTCGAAATTATTCATCTCATTGGCAGTTTGAGAATCTGAAGTATTTACTGACTGGAGGAATGATATATAATCTCCTAATTTTAGTCTTAAAAGCAGAAGCTGTTCCATATACTCAATGGATTTGATTAAAGCCTCTTCTTCATTTACTTCTTTGGATAAGGTTTCGCTAAAATCAGCTATTTCTTGTATTAACTTTGGTAACAATTCCTTATCTTTTATATATTTCTCATCCTCATACCCTTTGTATAACACGTCCAAAGACCATTCCTTATTCATATGCATTCTTCCTTTCTTGTTCCATCTTTAACAGTTTTTCTTTCATAGATAATCCATAAGCATATCCGACAAGCTTTCCATTTGCTCCAATGACACGATGACAAGGAATGATATAAGGAATTGGATTATTATGGTTTGCACTTCCAACAGCCCTGCTTGCCTTTTCGTTACCAATTTGTTTTGCAATTTGTATATAGCTACGGGTTTCTCCATAAGGAATGGCTGTTAATGCCTCCCAAACCTTCTTTTGAAATTCAGTACCCTTTGGATTTAATTTAATGCTAAATTCCGTGCGCTTTCCTTCAAAATATTCATTAAGCTGCACAGAGGCTTCCTTTAACAAAGGTGTTTCGATTAATCGATAGGTTGTGTTATCGTGAATATATTCTAACGCGTTATCAGATAACACAGGCTCGGATAATACACTTATTTTCGTCACGCCAACCCCATCTTCTGCTATCAATATTTTACCTAAGTTTGAGTCATATATGTATGCCTGATTCATAAATCGCTTCCTTTCTTTTATCTTTAGTAGCTTTTTAAGATGACTTGTAACTGTTCAGAACCAAGCAAACTATATAAATCAGCCATGACAGCTTGCTTTCTAAGGATTATTTTAGAAATCCAAAGGCTTTGGAGCTTGGTTCTGAATAGTTACGGTAAATTTATAAATAAAGAAAGAAGTTTATGCTCTTATGAGACGGAGCATTATCTTTTGAAAATGAAATACAGTATCAGTAACTACACCAATTCGATGGCGCTTCATAAAGTATTCATCTTCTTTCTTTGTTTCTCTATTCTTTTTCACAATTTCTCGAAAACTTCCTGTGTAAACCAAATATTGATCCAGTCTTCTTTCCAACTCTCTTATAGCATGTATATTGTTCATGTGCAGTAGATAGGTCACAAACTCTAAACAAGTATAAGAATCCTTCATAGATAACTTTATTTTAAGAAGAGACAGAACTGCATTCAATGTATTATAAAGCATTTGCTCTTTATTTTCTTGAAAATAAGTGAACTCTTTCACCATTCTATGGTATTCGTCTTTTTCTAAAGGTATTTTACATAATTTAATTTGAACATCACCATTATTGTTTAAATAACGTTCAGGCTCTTCTACGACAAATCCACCTGAAATAGGAGAATTAATATGATAACGAGCAAAGGAGTACATTTTACTTAAAGATGCATCAAAAGAAATCGTAACATGACTATATTGATTGCGTGTAGAAAAACGAATCAACTTACCCATATAGGTATTCGTCGTAAAAAACGTAACATAAACATAATATTTTTCATCATCACGAATTTCCACTGTCATACCCTCCTTTTAACAATTTGCTTCCTTGATTATAACAAGAATTCTAGAAATAGAAAAGAATAATTTGCAAATTGGAAAAAAGAGTTGATTTTTAAAATTAGTTCTATCGATGACGAAAAAAGAAGGACGGATATCCGCCCTTCTATATTAATATCAATTATATTGCAGCAAACCTTACACTTTGCAATAGGTTTTGCTTACAATATAATTATTTTTCTTATGCAAATACTTTTACTCTATCACTTACTGGTAAGAATGCCTTCTCTCCAGGCTGCGCTACCGGCTTACCAAATGGCATCTGACCTAATAGCTTCCAGCTTTCAGGTAACTTCCATTCTCCCTTTACCTTCTCATCAATAAGAGGGTTATAATGCTGTAGGGATGCGCCTAGGCCTGCCTCTTCCAAAGCTGCCCAAACTGTAAATTGTAACATACCAGAGGATTCAAGAGACCAAACCGGGAAATTATCCTTGTATAATTCAAACTGTGCCTGTAGCCCCTCAACAACAGCCTGATCCTCAAAGAATAAAACTGTTCCAAACCCGCTCTTAAAAGCATTCATTTTTTCTTCCGTTGATGCAAAGGAATCTGCTGGTACAATCTTTCTTAACACTTCAGTAGTAGTATCCCATAACTTATCATGCTGTACTCCAAATAATACAACTGCTCTCGCGCTCTGTGAATTAAAACTTGACGGTACATATTTTACGGAATGTTCTACAATTTCTTGGATTTCTTTCTCTGATATTGGTGACTCTTTTGAAATAGCATAAAATGATCTGCGGTTCTCAATAACCTCTTTAAAATTCTTTGACATAATTAACGTTCCTTTCCTAATTCATACTATAATTAATAACATTTGGAGATTTTGCTCCATTTATGTATAAGTAATAAAAATTAATTTAAATTGTTTACAATCGAATTGTATTATAATTAATTGTATTTGTCAATACTTTGATTGACATTTTTTTGATAACTGCTTACAATGGATAAAAAGATATTAATTCATCAATTATAGTCATATAAAACAAGCTGAAGCTACAAATCGTTTCACTTGTCATAAATAAAAGCAATTATATGGTTTTGTTAAAAGGAAAGAGAGGCAACAAAATGGAAGTAAATGATCAAACTAACAACACAGATCTGATTAATATGTCCAGTGGAGACTGCAATGAAATGCTTAGGTTGGAAAATCAGCTCTGTTTTTCATTATATGTATGTTCCAAAGAAATTATAAAAAAATATAAACCTTTATTAGATCCATTTGGACTTACGTACACAGGTTACATTATTATGATGGCCCTATGGGAAGAGGATAATATTACAGTTAAGGACCTTGGAAAACGATTATATCTTGATTCAGGAACTCTAACCCCTATGTTAAAAAAACTAGAGGCACTACAATATATTAAACGCTCCAGAAGCTCCTGTGACGAACGTAATGTATTCATCCTGTTAACAGAGAAAGGACGCGCATTTAAGCTGGAGGCTGCTAATTTCCCGGTTAGCCTTATCTGCACCTTAGATCTTACCCCCGAATACTCTAAAGGTTTACTTGATGGTCTTCACGAAATGATGAGGAAGCTTGAGGCGGAACAGCCCGAGGAGAATGCATAGACAATAAAACCACTGTAACAGAAAGGATCTACAGATGAATTCATCTCCTTCTGTAATAAAACTTGAATTAGCCCAGGAATTCACAGACACCATAAAAGAGTTACTTAAATACAAGCAATTGCAGGATATGCAGCAGTATGTGCAGCATGGAGACACTTCAACTTTTGAACATTGCCTAATGGTTGCATTTTGCAGTTATCGTTTGGCAAAAGCATTACCAGGTGATTTCAATTATAAAAGTCTAATTCGTGGTGCTTTACTACACGACTTCTACTTGTATGACTGGCATATCCCTCATCACAGTCATAGATTACATGGCTTTTCTCATGCCAGATGTGCATTGGATAATGCCAGTAAACTACTTCCTTTAAACAAGACGGAAGCAGATATAATTGAACATCATATGTGGCCTTTAACACTTCGAAAATATCCTCGCAGTAAAGAAGCCTTTCTGGTCTGTATGGTCGATAAATATTGTTCCTTAGCCGAGACCTTTCATTCACAGAGGTATAAGCGAAAGTTAAAACATTTATATATTGTCTGTATTGAATAAAGTTTACCGCAAAAATATATCCCGTAAGATAATAATAGTTGATATTTTAGTTCTTCTTTCAACTATCTTGTCTTGCGGGATATTCGTAAATATACAAATAAAGAACATTGGTTGTTATATCTATCTGTTATGTTCCTTATCTATTTTATAGATGCAGACCTTCCTCAAATCCAAGCATAATATTCATATTCTGAATGGCTGCTCCAGAAGCTCCTTTGCCAAGGTTATCAAGCCTTGTGAGAATAACAGCACTCTCCCTGGCTTCATTTCCAAATACGAATATCTCTGCACTATTTGTATCGTTGCAGGCAGTAATATCTACTGCTCCATCAAAAAGCAAGGAGTCATCAGCAAAAGGCATAACCTTAATAAATTTCTCATTCTGATAATGTTCACTAAGTATTTCATGAAGATTTTTTGCAGTCATCTTCTTAGCAAGTAACTTTGTATGAATTGATGTTAAAACAGCAAGACCCTTATAATTATTTCCCAAAATCGGTACAAACACAGGAGCTTCCTTTAATAAAGAGTGCTTTGTCATCTCCGGTAAATGCTTATGGTTTAAGCTCAAACCATATGGTCTTGGAGCTTTGGTATAATCATTCTTTCCTTCCTCTGACTCATACTTCTCAATTAAAGGTTTTCCCCCACCACTATAACCAGTTAAGCTCTGACAGGTGATTGGATAATCTGGAGACATTATCTTATTTGCAAGGAGTGGATAAACACCTAAGATAAAAGCAGTTGCATGACATCCCGGGTTGCTAACTCTCTTACTTTCCTTTACTGCATCCCTATGTAATTTTGATAATTCAGGAAGTCCATAGGTCCAATCCTCAGAAGTTCTATATGCAGTACTTGCATCGATAATCCTCGTATTAGAATTAGTTACAAGACTTACTGCTTCCTTGGCAGCCTCATCGGGAAGACATAAAAACACAAGGTCTGCTTCATTTAAGCACTTTGCTCTTTCATTAGCATCTCTGCGTTTTTCATAATCTATAGTAATCATTTCAAGTTCTTCATATAGTGCCAGTCGTTCATGAATTTTAAGCCCGGTTGTTCCGCTTAATCCATCTACAAATACTTTTTTCATCCGCCCACCTCATAAAATTTATTTATAAAATTCCATATCAATATTAATAAAGATATAGCCTTTTACATTAAGTTTATGTATATTTATTCATATTATTATATTAATATACATATTTGGATTGAGTTTGTCAACCTCTATAATAAGAATAAGTTTGACCGTTATAATATACCTAATACAAATTCTAATTCGCCAGATATTAATGAACGACAAGGACAACTATGTATAAAACTAATACAATTTATTCAAATTATGGTATAATGTCTACAAACATTCTACCGGCGGTGAACAAAGTAATGCGCATTACCGGCCGAAGCACTATCATGTATTTTTACAAGGTATAATGAAAGCGAAATGAGGTATTGCAAGCTTGCTTGCAAATGCCGAATGAACAACCAAAGGGGGTTAGGCATGAGTAAAATATCAGACATTGCAGAGAACAAAAAACAGTATGATGGTATTACGCTTACAGAGCGTATGAAAGAATATCATACCGCTGCAATCAGCATAGCATTAATTAAGAACTATGAAATTCTTGATACCTATGTTTACGGAGTAAAACGAAGAGTGGCAAAAGAAAAGGTTACAACGGATACACTTTTTCAAGCAGGATCAATTAGCAAGCCTGTATTCGCTGCTGCTGTTCTGCGTTTAACTGAACGTGGAACCCTTAATTTAGATACAGACATTTCTGAATATCTTGTGGATTTTAAAGTGCCAACCTACGATAATCAAAACCATAAAATCACTTTGAGACAGCTCCTAAGTCATCACGCTGGTTTGAATCTTCATGGCTTTGCAGGTTATCAGCAGGGGCAAAAAACTCCCACGGTTCAGCAAATATTAACAGGAGCATATCCTGCTAATAATTTAAAATTAAAGTTAATGAAAGCTCCTGAAACAGGATATCAATACTCAGGCGGAGGATATCTCCTTGCTCAAAAAATTGTTACAGATGTCTGTCAACTTAATTTTTGCGATTTAATGAATGACTTAGTTTTATCCCCCTTCTCTATGATGCATAGCACTTATATGCAGCCTCTGCCAAAAGATAAATCAAGCCAAATTGCTTTTGGCTATAATCATCATAACTTGCAATTACCAGGAGGCTATAATGTAATGCCGGAATTATCGGCAGCAGGTTTATGGACCACGCCGTCAGACCTTGCACGATTTGGCATTGAAATAATGAAAGCCTTAAAAAACGAAAGCACCTTGTTTAAGAAAAATACAGCCAAGTTAATGACAACAAAAGCATATGAAAACTCTCCGTATGGATTAGGTCTTGCGATTAATCAAAGTAAAAAGGGACTAACCTTTGGACATGGCGGTTCAAATTTTGGTTATAATTCAAATATGGTATTTTGCCCTGCTGATGGCTCCGGAATTGTTGTAATGCAGAATTCAGATATCGGAGCGAGGCTTCGTGATGAAGTCACAAATTCCTTCAAAGAAATATATGAATGGTGATATAAAGAAGTTGTTGCTAAAGACTATTATAGTTAGGAAAAGGAAGTACATATCTTCCACAACAAATTGAAAGATATATACTCCCTTTTCTACATAGTTATCTTTTTACAATATCCCTTTATATTTTGATATTCTTATATTGTTTTAATGCATAGATTTTTAATTAAAATCCATTTATGATATCAACATCCAATTCCTTAAGTAGCTCATAAGCTAACTTAACACTATTCTCATAATCAAAATAACTTGATATTCCATAATGGGTGTGTGCATATCTTACCGGAACTCCAATAACAATCGTTGGGATACCTGAATTAGAAATATGGATTGAGCCTCCATTGGTAGAGCCCATAGATCTAACTGCTTCCTGTACCTGAACACCTTTTCTTTTTGCCAAATCCAAGGTAAAACGTTGGTAACGAGGATTGGTTATCATTCTGGCATCAATGTGTCTTAGCATTGGTCCCTTCTTTAAAACTGTTTGCATTTCATATGTACCAAGAAAGGTATCGTCTGCCGGGCA
>JAFACO010000177.1 GCA_023425485.1 Bacillota bacterium | reverse complement strand
AGATAGAAATACAAAAAGGAGAAATTATATGTCTAATGGACGGAATGTTGATGTTAAGATAAATTACGTAAAAGCTAATTTCGCTAATTACTTCTTTATTGCCGCTGTTGTATCAGCACTTGTAGTTATAAACTATACAAAAGGTAATATACCTTCCTGTATTGCTTTATTGGGTACGCTGATAGCATCCTCGATTGTTTATTTTATAAAACCATTACCACAGTTAATTAAGAGTATATTACTACCATTGTTCCCAGCTATCGTAAATGTTTTGCTGGTGTTAGAAGAAAAGCAACTTTCCACTTTCTTTACAATTATGTTTGTATGTATGTTAATGGGAAGTCTCTACTATAAGAAAAGTATTGTAATCATACATATCATCTCAGTTAATATTCTATGTCTTATACCAATGCTGGTATTAAAAACAGGTATACTTACCAGTGACATCCCAATCAGTGAAGGCATCGGTAATTTAATTCGTATGGATATGGGTGCATTTGTCCTATATCTATTAACCAGATGGGGGTATCAATACATATATGATGCATCCGCAGCGAAACAAGAGTCAGAGGAACTATTATTAAAACTCAATGACCTATTAGATTCTGCGAAAAATACAATAGATTTGCTAGATGAAGGAATTATGAATACCAGCACCAGTGTAAATGAATTAGAGTTGTCAAGTCAGAGCGTAATGGCTGCTACTAACCAGATGGCTTCTGGAATAACACAGCAATCTCAGTCTTCCTCAGAAGCCAATAATCTGACAGTCAAATCCCTGGATAATATGGAGAAGACAAAGAAGCTTTCCACACATGTAGTTCAAACTTCAGAGATAATCTTAACAGATATTGATAATAATTTAGGTCAAGTAAATAACATGTATGGAGAAATGAAAAATATTCATCAAAGTATTGATACTGCCTATGAATCAGTGGTTGCACTTGAGGAAAACATGGAGAATATTAATCAATTATTGAATGATATTGCTGGTATCTCCTCACAGACAAACCTCTTAGCCTTAAATGCTTCTATTGAGGCTGCAAGAGCAGGGGAACATGGAAAAGGCTTTGCAGTCGTTGCAGAAGAAGTTCGTAAATTGTCTGCACTTACAAGTACCACTGCAGCAAATATAGTAACAATTATTAATGATATTAATTCTTCTACGCAGAGTACGTTAAGTCAGGTACGTGAGGGTAAAGCCTCTATTGATAATGGAAGCCGTATTATGGACAGCTTACATAAAAGCTTTGGAACAATGCAAAGCAGTTTCAAATCTCTTAATCAAGAGATCTACCAAGAGAATAATTATATTGATGAAATTGCAGCAAACTATGATAAAATAATGAGTTCTATTAGAAATATTGCAGACATTTCACTGGAACATTCAGCGACTGCAGAGGAAATAAGTGCCTCACTTGAGGATCAGAATAATCATTTATCACTGATTAATTCTCAGATGCGTTCCATTAAGGAACAGTCTGCAAGCTTAAGAGAAAAAGTTAATGTATAATTTTTGCTTGCCGAACTATTTATTCGGTGATAAAATATTTAAGGTTATTGTCAGAAAAGAGCAATAGAGCTAGATAAGGAGAATAGAGATGTCCGGACATTCAAAATTTGCGAATATAAAACATAAAAAAGAAAAAAACGATTCAACAAAAGGTAAGATATTTACCAAGATTGGTCGTGAAATTGCAGTTGCAGTTAAAGAAGGTGGAGCAGACCCTAACTCCAATAGCCGTCTTAAAGATATCGTTGCAAAAGCAAAGTCCAATAATATGCCAAACGATACCATTGATAGAAGTATTAAGAAAGCAGCAGGAGATGCTAATGCAGTTAATTATGAGGCAGTTACCTATGAAGGTTATGGTCCTAACGGTATAGCCATTATAGTAGAAGCTTTGACTGATAACAAGAATAGAACAGCAGGTAATGTGAGAAATGCCTTCACCAAAGGGAATGGTAATGTAGGCTCACAGGGCTGTGTATCCTTTATGTTTGATAGAAAAGGCCAGATTATTATTGATAAAGAAGAGTGTGATCTTAAGGCAGATGACCTTATGATGACTGCGCTTGATGCTGGAGCAGAGGATTTTGCAGAAGAAGAGGACAGCTTCGAGGTTCTTACCAATCCTGATGATTTCTCTTCTGTAAGAGAAAGCCTTGAGAAGGCAGGAATTCCAATGGCACAGGCGGATGTTACCATGATTCCACAGACTTGGGTGGAGTTGAAGAGTGATGCAGATTTAAAATCCATGCAGAAGATTCTTGACTTACTTGATGAGGATGATGATGTACAGGAAGTTTATCATAACTGGGATGAGTAAGTTAGTTTTACTGTAAGTACTGTAATTACAGGCATTTGAAAGGGATTTGTAAGTGATTTCCAACGATTTTGGAGCTGTTTTGCTGTTCAGTTACGATATACTGGACATTTCCTAAATTGAAATTCACCTTACTACTTTTACCTCCGTATATCATCACTGGTGATATTACAGGAGGTTTTTTTATGCTTAATTGCCTTTATAGACCGCATATGCAGTTGATTTCCTGTTGATTTAAATAAATGTACATCATGTTATATCTGGATAATACAGAAAATAATGATGGTTCTTTTATGTCCTATATTTGAGGGAAAATTTTAGTCATATTATCACACAAAAGTATCATCCCATTTTCATGAACCGTAAATGAATTTGTTTTAATAAAGCCGTGAGTAAGGTAAAAGCGAATTGCTCTCGTATTTGCTGATAATACTTCAAGAACACATGAATTATACCCCTGCCTTATCATTTCCTTTTCAATTACTTCATAAAACAAATGACCTACTCCAATTCCTGTATATTGTGGTAGTAAATAAATTGCGTGCCATTCCGCACAGGTATTTTCTTCTGTAGTTCTTTTACCAAATACGGTACTTCCAATAATATTACCGTCACTTTCTGCAATAAGGCAGGTATCACCCCTATTAATACTGTCTTGTAATATAGGCTCCCAGTGACTTAAAGGTATGGATGAAAGATATTCTCTGTTCATCAATTCTTTATAAGCAGTGGTGTAACTAATTGTTATTTGTTCGCTAACCTTTCCGATTTCGTCTGGTGTAGGTATACGGTATTTTATATCCATTTTTCCTCCTGTAAAAGATAACTGTTAGCCTTGTTTTATCCCTGCATATAGTAAGAATATCTTATACTATCTGATAAAACGGTATCAAATGTTAATTTCTGTTCATTGGTAAATTTCATATAACTATCTTTATATTCTCCAAAATCAAAGCCAATCTTTATGCTTTCTGGATATCCGTATAAGTAATAGATAACCGTTAAGTTTTTCACAAATACAATCTGGTTCAGCGCACCATACTATACTTGAATTTATCATGTCATAAATCAATTTCCTTATTTGTATCAATCTTTAGTATATGAAAAATTGCATGGGCAAAGTCAACAGCAGCAGTTTCGTTTGCAGTTATAAACCCACTTTCAACAACTACCTGTGCGGACATATAAGAAGCTTGCCCATCATAGCCGTATTCTTTTTGGAAAAGTTCTAAATCGTCATTTAATAATCCTCCCATTCGATAAATACCTGTTTATCATGTTTTAATTAATACTATATTTCGTAATTGAAACAACCGTGAAATAATTCTGTTTTTTTATTATATATTATGCACAATCTGATTTCAATAATTTCCCTGTATTCAGTTAAGTTAGCGTCAGACAGAAAAAAGAACAGATTGCTTATAGTCACATTCCATAGGTTATCTGTTTTTATTACCTGTCACAAATTGACCTCTTTCCCTACATTTATTTATAGAGGGGACACAATTACTTAACAGCAGTACAAAATACACAAGATAAATGGCAACACGTAATTGATATTCAGGAGGGATATTTTTATTAAATTATGGATATAGTCGTTACAAAAAATCTATAGTTAATATTATACTCCGCTGTCTAGCTAAACTCATAGTTCTTGCATCAAAGTTTACATTGTGTTATCATTTGCTAAAATGATACTTAATGGATGAATTAATATATTTTGAATTAATATGAGGATATGCCTATGGACTACATGGAGTATGAGGAATATATTAGAGAGTGGATTAATCAAGTGCTAAGTTCTCGTATCAAGAATACGGAGCTTACAATTAAAAATTGTAAGCTAATTTTTGATTACGCAATTAAGAACAATGATAGTAAATTATTGGGATTTTCTTATTATTATCTTGCAGAGTCATATTTTATTGAAAATAAATATGAGGATTTTATTAAGAACCTTATTTTAGGACTTGAATATCAACAAAAAGCAACTCTTGTTAATTTAATTTCCAAATCATACAATATGTTAGGAATTAATGCAGAAAATCAAGGCAATATTTCGGCTGCAATTGATTATTTTATGGTTTCATTAAGATATAGTCAAAAGTATGAATTAGATCACGAAGCAGGCATTGTTTATACAAATATAGGACAAATATATATTAAGCTTAAGGCATATAAATTAGCAAAAGAGTATTTAGAAAAAGCCAATCATAGTTTTAATAATGAGGAAGATAACGCGAAGTATTCTCAAAATAATATGATTTTAGAAACCACCCTGGCAACCTGCTATATCCGACTGGAAGATATGGATTCCGCTCGGAGCTATTTTAATAAAATTCAAAAAGTACGAGATAAATATCTTGTGGATATACATAACCAGATAATTCTCTATAGTTTTGAAGCTATTTATTATGATGCAATAAAAGATTATAATAACTTAAATAAAAGTATTGATTATTTAATAGAGTTAATAGAAGAAATTCCATCTCTATTAGATATGTATGATGAAGCCTTCCTTTTATGTGACTTACTGACAACAAGTAAGCGCTTTGATGACTTATTTAAGGTAATCTTAAGAATGGAAGTATTAACAAAACAAGTTGGAATTACGAATATGCAGTTGCAGATTTTAAAGCTGAAAATCAAGTACTACGATTTAGTACAAGATAAAGTGGCATATCTGGAAGCTTGTTCAGAGTTTTATGAACTATCGGATCAATTGGAAGCTGAAGGTAAGACCAATGAGTTAAGGGCTATAGAACTTAGAATTGATTTGGAGCAAATTAAAGAAAAACAAGAAATAATCCAAAAAGAAAACCAAATATTACTTGAAAAATCGGAAAGGGATCCTTTGACCAAACTTCCTAACAGAGAAAAATTAAACAATTATTCAGAGTTGGCTTTTAATAGAGCCTTTGAAAATAAAACAAGTCTTGGTGTCGAGATATTTGATATTGACTATTTTAAGCAATATAATGACACGTATGGGCATCAGGCAGGAGATAGCTGTCTGAAAAAGATAACCAAATTATTACATAAACTCATGAATAACGGAATATTCTGTGCTCGTTACGGAGGGGATGAATTTATCTTAATTTATGAGAATATGACTGATGATGAGATTATGTCTATAGCAAAGAAACTGCAGCAAGATGTATTAGATTTAAACTTAAAAGTCGAAGGACCACATGAATATATCAATATAACTATATCACAGGGTATCCGAAATTCAGTTCCCAAAGAAGGGAATAAGATTTGGGATTATTTTTATGTGGCGGATGCAGCAATGTATCGAGTGAAAAAAGATAAGAAGAATGATATTTTACTTTTACATAAGGCGCAAGAATAAAAAAATGCAGATTAATTCCTCCAGTATATCTGTAACTTAAGATATACTGGAGGAATTCTATATTCAAAACACCGAACCGGATAATGAATATTACGAAAATAGTAGATCAATGGTTGAGACAAAAGCATTAATTTTTATTTGACAATAGTCCGAAATCAGACTATAATTAAAGTCTGATTTCGGACTATTTATGTTTGCGACAAGTCAAATAACTTGTCGTTCATCTTGTTTAAAGGAGTATAATTATGGATGGACTAATTCGGGAACAAATTAAAGAAGTATATTCTGCAATGAGCAAAATTACAGGATTGTATGGAATCTGGGCAAAAGAGCATGGATTAAGCTATAATGCGCTTCTAGTTCTTTATACAATGGAAGAGATATCTAATTGTACACAAAAGCAGATATGTGATAGGTGGTTAATACCAAAACAAACAGTGAATACAATACTGGCTGACTTTAAGGACCAAGGGTATGTGGAATTTGAGATAGATAGAATTAATAAGCGTGAGAAAATTGTAAGATTTACTGAGTTAGGACAACAATATGCTACGACTATTCTTACAAAACTTCATACAATAGAGGAAACAGTTATGATTAAAATGGGCTCTGATATGTGTCAACAATTAGCAGAGGCAAATAATGCTTACTACGATTTATTCAAAAAGGAAATTGAAAGCAAACACAATTCTTAACTTAAAACAATATAGAACAACTTGGAGGTTATAATGCTAAAGAAATTTATAAAATATGTCATTCCATCAATGCTAACATTTGTTGTAAACGGAATTTATGTTAGTGTAGATGGATTTTTTGTTGGTCGCACGGTAGGTGATATCGGCTTAGGTAGCATAAATCTTGCTTGGCCGTTAGCTGCTGTAATTTTAGCAATTGGTACTGGTATTGGTGTTGGTGGTTCAGTAAATATGTCAAAACATTTAGGTGCCGGTAATAAAGATAAAGCAGATAGAGCCTTAGGAAATACTATTATACTTTTAATTTTATCCTCAATCCTACTAAGTGTAGCATTGTTTTTCTTTGGTAAGCCACTCCTTCAGCTGATGGGTGCAACGGGTGAAGTATTAGAAATGTGCCATAGTTATATTAGAGTGCTGGCTTATGGAACAATTGTACAAGTCTTAGGTACAGGTATTATCCCACTGCTTAGAAATCAAAATAAGCCAATGACTGCGATGATACTTAGTATTGCCAACTTTGCAATAGATACAGTTTTTAGTGGTGTATTTGTAATGATGCTTGGATTAGGCGTTAAAGGTGCTGCAATTGGTACTGTTTTAGGCCAACTGATTATCGTTATTCCATCATTGCTCCTATTATTTAAAAAGAATAACCGAGTTGCTTCGAAATATTATAAATTAGAAAAAGATAGTGTATGGAAAATTATAAGAGTTGGATTACCAATAATGGGGCTAAGTTTTATACCAAATGTAACAATACTTATCACTAATTTACAAGCAATTAAGTATGGTGGTACCGTTGCTATTGCTTCCTATGCTGTTATTTCCTATGTGTTATGTATAGGTCAACTTCTTGCACAAGGTGTAGGAGAGGGAAGTCAGCCTTTAATTAGTTACTATTTTGGTGCCAAAGACAAGAAGGCTGTTGATCAATTGCGTAAATGGACTTATATTACATCAGTAGGATTAAGCGCTTTTGCAATGATTGTTATAATTCTGCTTAATTCAGTCATACCTACATTTTATGGTGCGTCGGTGGAAACAGCAGAAGTTTTAGAAGTGGCACTTTTAATCACTGCACTTTCTTTGCCGTTATTTGCGTATTCACGTTCTACAACAGAATATTTTAATGCGATAGGTGAGAGTAGATATGCTTCAATTATGGTATATGGTGAAGTTCTAGTTGCTTTACCAATAACTGCAATCCTATTACCAGTTATATTTGATTTAAATGGTGTATGGGGAATTATTGTTGCCGTGCAGTTTATAATGCTTCTTGTGGGCATAGTGCTAAGAAAGAAAAGTAAAGCATTTCTATCTTATCAATAAGGGGTCATCTTAAGATGATTATTTGGATAGAAATTATGAATTTATACCATAGCCTGTTAGGAGGAAGCTGCATCAAATTTTATTGTATCATGATTAATAATATAAATGGGATTTATTAGAATTTAATTGCAATTATTATGAAAATTCAGATATGGACAATTAGGGTTAATAATTAAAATAATAATTAAAATAATAATTGTTAATGGAAGATGATAACATAGATAAATATTATATTATAACAAAAAATAGTAAAATAATAATAAATAAATAAAAAAATTAATAAATATATTTAAAAATATTGCCTAAATGTCATAAAAATAGTACTATTATACTAGGACTTAAAAAACTAGAAGACTACTAATCCATTATTTAATTAAAATTGATAGCGGTAAAGGAAGTATAACTAATGGGTTAGGACTTCCTTTTTTTGTTGCCAACTTTGTACAATAATAACTATATGCAAAGAAATACTACGAAAGAGAAATCTAGGAGGTATGATGTACAATTTTATGATTGATATAGTTAGAAATGTGGTTTATATCGAATTATCGGGGTGTTTATCTTTTGAACAGATCATGCAATATGTTGACGATTTAACTTATCTAAAAGATAAGTTTGAAGCCAGAATGTATTCCCTGTTGGTTATGGCTAACAGACTTGACCCTCTATCACAGGATAATTTACCGCATTTTCAAAAAGCAACTGAACTTGCTTTATCTTGGGCTGATAAAATAGCTGTAGTAAATGGTAATAGGACACTAACCCTTTTCCAGGTGAAAAGAATTGAGGAATCAGCCAGAAAAGTAATTTGTACTGATACTAAAATTATGAGATTTAAAACAAAAAAAGAGGCATTAATTTATTTGTGCACAAATTAAATTATAAAAAAATAATTATAAGACTTTAACTCACGACTTCTTTGTATATAGTTATTTTGTAATAAAATTATTTGATAGGAAATTGGATTAGTCCCCTAGTATATCGTAGTGAGATATACTGGAGGGCTTTTTTATGTTTCTATGTATTATTACTTCATTGTATAGGATATTACTTAAATTCATCTAATCTTCTGGTATAAGATGAATAATCTATGAAGTAGAGATATTATTTATAGAAATAATATTATTATATTTGATTAAGGAAATAATAAAATCAAAAGTGTTTTACCATACCAAAATGAAGTGGAGATAATTCATGTTTAGAGCTCATAAAAGTTATATCATTGTCGCAGATAACGGCTTTCTTATAAAAAATAATCAATCTGAAACTGTAATTAATTTTCATTCGCATATACCAAATGTGCCGTTTTATCATCATCTATTTGATGACTATAGTGAACTGAAACCCTTATTTGAGCAAATAAAGCAATTAAAATTGAAAGATGTAATGGTTTTAATGCCGGATGATACCTTAGAGTTAACCTTAGATAAAACTGTTATTGATAATTATTTATTACTTGGAAAGGTAAAGAAAGTTGATATAAGTTGTCAGTTTCTACATCTGTCAAAGTGTGATAAAAATTATGTTGCTTTATCAAAGACTGTAAGAACCCTGGTATTACATTTTGTCAAGGAGGGCAAAAGCTTGGCAGTGAAATTCTATGATAAAAACTTTGATGATATAGAACAAATTAAAGCAGATATTCAAAGGCTGCACATAGATTGTGAATATGGGTATACACCAGTTTACATTAACAATGCGAATAACAATATGGACTTCTTTTGTAATTTAGGGAACTTAGTTTCTGCAGGAGAAATCATTAATAATTTAAAGGCATAAACTAAATGGAACATTTTTCCTTTCGATTTTAAAATTATTCTGTTAAAGTTACATTATAAAAATGGGAGGATGTGGTAGTGTGTTTATGAAATTAAGCATTGTTTTTGAGGTGGCATTAGGATAAACCGAGGATAGGGTTTTCCCATTCAATGCTGAAGCACATAATTTACCATATGCTAGTAATTTCTTTGATGCAGCAATCAGTATTGATG
>JAFACO010000168.1 GCA_023425485.1 Bacillota bacterium | reverse complement strand
GATCAAGCAAATGATATTGAAGAATTAATCTCCTTAGGATGTACTTCTATTGTATTGTTACCTCACAATGACGAAGTTTCCGTTGCAGCACAGAAAATTATGGATGCAGGAATTAATTTAGTTGTTTTTGACCGTAAGATTAGTGGTGATTATACTGCATATCTTGCTGGTAATAATGCAGCAATTGGTACTTTAGGTGCAAAATATATTGGAGACGCTTTGGGCGGAAAAGGTATTGTAGCAGTTATGTCAGCTCCTAGTGTTGGTTCTGTAAGTATTGAACGTACTGATGCTTTCAAGGCTGAGATGGCAGCTAGCTATCCTGATATGCAGTTAATTGAAGTTACAGCAGGCGGATTTACCCAAGAGGCAGGTTTAACTATGGCTTCCGATATGTTAGTTGCTAATCCACAGATTGATGCTGTGTTCTCAATTGATGATGAGCCTTCTTTAGGTATTCTTCAGGCAATTAAAGAATCCGGCAGAACAGATATCAAATACATCTCCGGTGGTGGCGGTGCACAGGCTTGGTACTCAAAGATTCAAAGTGAAACAGATATCAAATGCTTCACAGAGACCTACAGTCCAGCTATGATTGGTGATACCATTCAGGTTGCATATGATATTCAGCAGGGAAAAGAATATCAGAAAGACACAATTCTTGAGCCACTTACGATAGACTCTGGTAATGTTGCAGACTATATCAATGCTGATTCACCATACTAATAAAATTAATTAAAATATTACCTGGGATATTTTAATATCCCAGGTATTTTTAACAGAGGTGGTCTAGATGGACAAACACATAGTAAAAATGAAGAATATAACAAAATCCTTTAGCGGAAATCGCGTACTTCATGGTGTGGATTTTGAATTAGAAAAAGGTAGTATTCATGCATTGTTGGGTGAAAACGGTACCGGAAAGACAACATTAATGAACATCTTAGGTGGCGTCATTCCTGGTGACGACGGACATATTACAATTGGTAATTTGGAAAAAGAAGTCTATTCAGCATTTGGTAGAAATCACAGCATAGCTTTTATCCATCAGGAGTTAACACTTATCAATGATCTAAGTGTTTGTGAAAATTTGTTTTTGGGTTGTGAACTAAAGAAGAACGGGTTGTTAGATAAGAAGACAATGTATCAAAAATCAAAGGAAATCCTTGAGAAGATGGAGATTATCCTGGATCCTAATACCTTAGTGGAGAATATTGATGCTTCTTATAAACAGGTGGTTGAGATTGCACGAGCTTTGATGAAAGAGGCCAGGGTAATCATCATGGATGAACCTACGACAGCTTTGACAAATATCGAGATTGAAAACGTGTTTAAAATAATGCGTAGACTAAGAGATCAGGGTGTAAGTTTTATTTTTATTTCTCATAAACTCAATGAAGTTATTGAGGTATGCGATCATTATACGGTCATGAGAGATGGGAATGTTATCAGTACAGGTGAAGTTAGCGGAGTAACCGAGAACATGTTAGCAAGCTTTATGGTGGGTAAAGACTTGTCCAACAATGATGTTTATACAACAAGGGCAATCGGAAATGAAGTATTATCCGTTAAGAAATTGGCTAGAGAAAGAGAGTTTAAAGATATCGACTTTCATATTAATAAAGGAGAAATTGTTGGCTTTACTGGACTTCTTGGGGATGGTCGCTTTGAGCTGTTTCATACAATTTATGGTTGCCGCAAGGATTATCAGGGTGACGTACTTATTAATGGGAAAGTGTGCAAAATGAATTGTCCTGAAAAAGCACATAAAAATAAGATTTCTTATTTACCAAGAAATCGTAAAGAAAATGGTATTATAAAGGATCTTAGTGTTGGCGAGAATATGACAATTTCAATTATTAGAAGATTTCAAAAGCTTTGTAAGATAAATACAAAGAAAGAAAAAGAATTCCACACTGACTATGTAAAAAAGTTAAATATTAAAATAAATAATCTGAAGGATTTGATTATCAGTCTTTCAGGTGGTAACCAGCAAAAAGTAATTTTAGCAAGGGCATTAAGCTCCAATCCGGACTTGGTAATACTTGATAATCCTACACAAGGTGTGGATGTCGGAGCAAAACTGGAGATATACAAGATTATTATGGAACTGGCAAAACAGGGTACAAGTTTTATTGTTTTATCAAGTGAAGCACAGGAAGTAATGACCCTAAGTGACCGAATTTATGTCATGTACCATGGTGAGATAAGACATGAATTCACACATGAAGAGGCAAATGAAGAAAATATTATGATTATTGCAACAGGAGGAAGTATATGAGTGCAATTGTAAACCCAGAAAAAAACAAAGTACATAAAGCAGTTACTTCAAAGGATTGGAAAAAATGGGCTGGTAATAATAGTGCGTTAATTGCATTTGTTGTGTTATTAGTGTTATCAGTAATCTTACAAGGCAGTATGTTCCTATCTGTTAATAACATCCTTAATATTTTAAGAAACAACTCAGTTATCGGTATCATTGCTCTTGGTATGACCTTAATTATTATTACCGGAGGAATTGACTTATCCGTAGGTGCACAGTTAGCGTTTATAGGTGTTGTCATACTAACTATTTTTAATAGTACCCAAAGCCTATTTATGACCATACTTGTGGGTGTGGGTACTGCATTAGTATTAGGTCTAATCACAGGTGTTTTAATTTCAAAATTTAAAATACCACCTTTTATAACGACCCTGGGAAGTTTAACTATCTATCGTTCCGTAGCTCAATACTTTTTAAATGGCGGTGGCTTAACTGCTTCCGGTGACAATACCAAGAGTTACATAGCTATATCTAATACAAACCTGTTCGGTGTTATTCCAATGCCTATCGTTATATGGTTTGTCTGTGTTATTGTAGTTCTGTTTATCATGAAGCATACGGCTATTGGAAGACATATCTATGCAGTAGGCAGTAATGAAAAAGCAGCTTCTCTCTCTGCAATTAATGTTACTAAAGTAAAATGCTTTGCTTACATGGCATCCGCAGTATTGGTATTAATCGCTACTATTGTTGAGACCTCAAGACTTGGAAGTATTAACTCTGCCTCATCCGGTAACAAATACGAAATGGATGCAATTGCTGCAGCTGTTATTGGCGGCACCAGCATGTCAGGTGGTAAAGGTAAAATTGCTTTTACGGTTCTTGGTACCTTAACACTGGGTATTATCAATAACATGATGAACTTACTGGGTGTGGATTCCTTCCTGGTTGGTGCAGTAAAAGGTGGAATTATTGTAGTGGCAGTTCTGTTGCAGATGAGTCTTAACAAAGAGAGATAAAAGCGAAAGTTTTTCAAACTTTCACTCATAAAGTTTGTGCTTATATAACAATAATGAGAAGTATACTTTTTGGCACAAACTTTGTATGCCCATAAAACATGGGCAGGAATGAGGAAAAAATGACAAAAAAAATATCACCTTCCCTCATGTGTTTGGATCTCGCAGAGACAATGGAAGCGATAAAAACCATGGAAAAGGAACAAATTGAATACTTACATATGGATGTAATGGATGGAGTTTTTGTACCTAATATCATGTTGGGGAAGCATTATATTGACCAGATTAGAAGACTGACAAATATTCCGCTGGACATTCACTTTATGATTGTAAATCCAGAGCAAAAGATAGAGTGGTTCGATATTCAAG
>JAFACO010000119.1 GCA_023425485.1 Bacillota bacterium | reverse complement strand
GTATTACATCAACTCCTCTATCGTTGTGGTTGGTAGCATTGTTTGTTCTATCCTATTTAATGGCTTACTGGCATTTGGACTTGCAATATTAAAACCGAGAGGTCATAAAGTGATTTTTGCCTTAGTTATGTGGAGCTTATTAATACCATCTACAACCAGTATTGTTGCTTTATTCGTAAACATTACGAAATTGGGATTAGGTGGTTCCTTTATTCCAATCTGGCTTGCCATAGGAGCAAATGCGTTTTATGTAATACTTTTTAAACAATTCTTTGAAGGACTTCCCAAGGAATTGATTGAGGCAGCTAAATTAGATGGCTGTGGAGTTTTGCAGACTTTTATAAGAATTATACTGCCATTATCTAAGTCAATTGTAATGGTAATTGCAATCTTTACAATTAATGCGGCATGGTCTGATTTCTTGTTACCTTACTTGGTACTTAATGGTTCGGGGAAAGAGACAGTTATGGTACGTTTGTTCCAGTTTAGAGATTCTAATGCAACAGATGTAGAGGTGCTTCGAGCAGTAGCATTCTCAATTATACCACCGATAGTTTTATTTACAATTTTCCAAAAACAGATTACAGCGGGTGCAACAGCCGGTGCATTGAAGGGATAAATTATGGCAAAAATAGCAGACAAATATTATATTACAGATCCTTGGAAGATCATTGAAGAAGGCTTTAATCCGAGTTATTCGCTGGTATCTGAATCCATATTCAGTTTAGGCAATGAATACATGGGAGTTCGTGGATATTTTGAAGAAGGATACTCTGGCGATCGACTAATCGGAAGTTATTTTAATGGAATTTATGAAACACTGAAAACAGAAGGCTCGGCCTATAAAGGGATCATCGATAAAATGGAGTTCATGGTTAACTCACTGGATTGGTTATATCTTAGAATTCAGATAGGTGATGAACTTATCGTAGCAGATGCCACAAGGATAAAAGATTTTAACCGAGTTTTGGATTTAAAGACAGGAGTTTTAAACAGAACTTATACTTATGTTTTTGAAGATGGTCGTGAACTTAAATTAGAATTTGAACGTTTCCTATCCATGAAGGATGCTCATCAGGCAGGACAGAAAGTTACGCTGACACCATTGAACTTTGAGGGTGAAGCTTCCATTACAGCAGGTCTTGACTTTACGATACTACATCGCATGGCAAATAAGAATTTCTGGAATAGCAATTCAACAGCTTCTGGTGAGAAGTGGACCAGTATTTTAGCAGATACAACGAATACAAATCAATCTGTTTACTCCATATGTAGATTTGATATTGATGCATTGGAAGAAAAGGATTTAATAGAAGAGAAGCAAGCCTTAAAAGAATTTAAAGTTAAGCTGACCAAAGGTGCAGCAGTAACGTTTCATAAGCTTATTTTAAACATTGCATATAAAGGCAATTCAACAAAGCAAAGGGAAGAGTTTAATAATAAGTGCATTAGTGCTTTAGCACAGTTACAGAATACAACCTATGATTCTCTAAAGGATGAAAATACAAAGTGGTGGGATAAAACCTGGAAAGATTCTGATATTGTAATTGATGGAGATGAATTAAACCAGCAAGGCATTCGCTATTGTATCTTCCAGATGCATCAAACTTATCATGGAGCTGATAGCGGAACGATAATAGGAGCAAAGGGCTTAACTGGAGAGGCATATAGTGGAAATACCTTCTGGGATACAGAGACCTACTGCTTACCTTTCTATATTTTCAATAACCGCGAGGCTGCAAGGCACTTATTGGATTATCGTTATTTGACTTTGCCACAAGCAAAAGAAAGAGCAGAGGCTCTGGATAATAAAGGTGCATTTTATCCGATTGCTACCATTAGCGGCCGTGAATGTTGCAGTTTATGGCAGCATGCCAGTATACAGTTACAGGCATCTACAGCTGTTGCATATGGTATCTGGCATTATGAGTTAATTACAAAGGATGAGAATTATGTTTTTGAAAAGGGATTACCAATTCTGATTGAAGTTAGCCGTATGCTTGCTTCCAGAGGTGCTTGGAACGCTTCCCATACCAACTATGGTTATTATGGAGTTATGGGACCCGATGAATTCCAGATGATGGTTAACAATAACTGCTACACCAATTTTATGGGTAAGACTACCTTTGAATATACTCTTGAAGTAATCGATCGTTTAAAGAAAAAGGATCCTGTTGCTTATGAGGCAATTGCTAAGGAAAGCAGCCTTAGTATGAATGAGTGCATTGAGTGGAAGACACTGGCTAACCATATGTTCCTTCCCTACAATGAAGATAGTAAAATTTATGAACAACACGAGGGTTATTTTAACCTGCCTCATATTGATGTAGATTTGATACCAACTGAGGACTTCCCTCTTTATCATCACTGGAGTTACGACAGGATTTATCGTAATGATATGATCAAGCAACCCGACGTACTTATGATGATGCTATTATACAATGGAAGATTCACAGAGGAAGAGCTTAAGGCTAACTATGAATATTATGAGCCAAGATGCATTCATGAAAGTTCTCTTTCTCCATCTGTACATTCTATCCTGGCAGTCCAATTAAAGAAGCATGAAGAGGCATATCAGTTCTTTCAATTTGCAACTAGACTTGACCTGGATAATTACAATCGAAATACCTCAGAGGGATTACATACAACCTCCATTGCAGCAGCTTGGATGAATATTGTATATGGTTTTGGTGGAATGCGTTCCGATCAAGACAAACTTACATTTAAACCGTCCATACCTAAGGCTTGGAATAGTTATTCCTTCCGCATTTGTTATCAAGATGACATAATTGAGGTAAGTATTAACAAAGAGCATGCAAGTTTTAAGACACTAAACGGATCAGAGATTGCAGTTGTAATCTATTGTAAGGAAGTTGTCCTTAAGAAAGAAGAAACAGTAATTGAAATCCCGAAGGAATGGGTTGGCTAATTGGAGGTAGGTTATGATAAGCTGGAGAATTGAAGAAGAAGGCTATGATAGAGAACGAATCTCCAATTTAGGCAACAAATACTTAGTTGGAAATGGATATATGGGTATTCGCGGGACGATGCAGGAATATCAAAAGAGTCAATTTCCGGCAATCAACCTTGCGGGAATCTATGACCAAGTTGGTGATGCCTGGAGAGAGCCGTTAAATGCACCCAATGGTTTATATACAGAAATTACATTCAATAAAGTTTCTTATCGATTACCGGAAGTGGAACCAGAATATCAAAAGGTTGCAGTGAATTATCGACATGCAATTCAGGAACGTAGAACCATATGGACTATGCCGGAAGGAAAGCTATGTGTCTCTGCAGAAGCCTTTGCATCTATGCAGGATAAACATCTGATTTTATTAAGATATGAAGTACAGTCAGAAACTGCTGGGGAATTAGTTCTGATTACTGGAATTGACGGTGAGGTATGGGATATTAATGGTCCCCACTATGATTGCGTGGAACATAAGGTACAGGATGACGTATTACTATCCATTGGAACCACCCATGAATGTAACTATAAGGTTTGTGTAAGTGAAACCTATGAAGCTGACTTTATAACAAATGAAATAAAGCGCGAGCAGGGAAGAAAAAATCTTCGCGAGCTTACTCTTCAAATGGAAGCGAATAAAGTTTATACAATATATAAATACATCGGTATCTTTACTAGTAAAGATAC
>JAFACO010000048.1 GCA_023425485.1 Bacillota bacterium | reverse complement strand
CCTGTGTACATAGTATTCATCATCCTGTGGTACATCATAGTTAAATACAGCTTCTACGTTATCAACATCAATACCTCTGGCTGCTACGTCGGTAGCCACCAGGATCTCCGTTTTACCATTTCTAAAGCTATTCATGACACGATCTCTTTGTTGTTGCTTTAAGTCGCCGTGTAATCCTTCTGCAAAGTATCCTCTGCCTTGTAAAGCAGATGTAAGTTCATCCACTTGTTTCTTGGTATTACAAAATACAAGAGAGAGTTTAGGGTTATACATATCCAAAAGTCTTGATAATACATCCTCTTTATTTCTCTGAGTAACTTCATAGTAATACTGTTCAATTTTTGGAACGGTCAGCTCCTTCTTAACAACACGAATTGTCTGCGCATTCTTTTGATAGGTACGTGCGATCTCAAGGATTGGTGCCGGCATAGTTGCTGAAAAAAGAATGGTTTGTCTTTCTTCTGGAACCTGACTAAGAATCATTTCGATATCCTCACGAAATCCCATGTTAAGCATTTCATCTGCTTCATCTAAGATTACTGTATTAACTCCATCAAATTTAACCGTTTTTCTTCTCATATGATCCATAACACGTCCTGGCGTTCCAATAATAATCTGTACTCCAGACTTTAATGATCTAATCTGTTTTAAGATCTCTTGACCACCATATACAGGAAGAATCTTAATTCCATGCATAAACATAGCTAATTTTCTAATTTCTTCTGCAACCTGAATTGCAAGCTCTCTTGTAGGGCAAAGTACCACTGCCTGCAGATGTCTTTCTTTAACATTAATTTTTTGTAACAATGGTATACCAAATGCTGCTGTTTTACCTGTTCCAGTCTGCGCCTGTCCTACGACATCGCCACCTTCCAGAATAATAGGGATTGCTTTTGCCTGAATTGGAGACATTTGCTCAAATCCCATTTCTTCAACGGCACGTAAAATACTACTGTTCAATTCTAATTCTTCAAACTTTTTTAATTCCATATTTTCCTCCATAATGCTTTATGCTGCACCTGTTTATCAAAGACTATACACTAATCTGATTGGTTCATCTAATAATTACTCTATTTTATATAATGACTATATATATCAAATCGTTTCCGAAATTATCCTCAAATAACCCGTAAAAACAGCTCTTGGTCCATTTGGACTAAGAGCTGATTCATCTTAAATTTAATTTAGTATGAAACAGATACTTTGCGTAGTATATCATTTGCCTTTCTTATTGTCAAGGCTTTTCACCTGCCCTATCTTGTCTTATGGCTGTTACCGCTTGGTCTACCAGAAGGCTTAGATCTTACACTTTTTGCATCACGATGATTGTTATTTGAATTCTTTTCACTTGCATGCTTGGACCTAGCAATAAAGTTGTCATGTTTGTTACTTGTGTTCTTCGCCTTGCCCTCAAAGCGATCATTCTTTCCAGCAGGCTTCTTCGAATTACTTTTTGTATTCGTTTTAGTTGAATTCATTTTAGCTGAACTCGCTCTAGTTGAACTCGTTCTAGTTGATCCAGCTCTATCCTGTTTCTCTTTTTCAACCCACTGTTTTTCCTTTGAAAACTGTCTTGGTCGAACCAAGCACTTTTTATCAAAGCCAATTAAATCTAATCGATCTGCTTTCCTTAAAGCTTCCACTACAAGATCATAATTCTTAGGATTACGATATTGTATTAAAGCCCTTTGCATTGCTTTTTCATGAGGTGACTTTGGAACATAAACCTCTTGCAGGGTTCTAGGATCAAGTCCTGTGTAATACATACACGTTGAGATGGTAGAAGGTGTCGGATAAAAATCCTGTACCTGTTCCGGCATATAACCCAAATCTCTTAGATATTCTGCCAATTCAATTGCTTCTTTTAGTGTAGAACCCGGATGAGATGAAATTAAATATGGTACGATAAATTGATTTTTACCAAGTTTCTGATTAATTTTCTTATACTTTTCCTGAAATCTCTCATATACAGCATTCTCTGGCTTGCCCATCAGCTTTAATACACTGTCACTGATATGTTCTGGAGCTACCTTGAGCTGTCCACTTACATGATGCTCACAAAGTTCTTCCATGAACTTATCACTTTTATCTTCTATTAAATAATCAAATCGGATTCCCGATCTTATAAATACCTTCTTAACATTTGGCAGGTTTCGAAGTTTACGAAGCAAATTAAGATAATCCGTATGATCTACTTTTAAGCTTTTACATGGGGTAGGGAACAAGCACTGCTTATTCGTACATGCCCCTTTCGTTGCCTGCTTATCACATGCTGTATGTCTGAAATTCGCTGTTGGACCACCAACATCATGGATATAACCTTTAAAATCCTTGTCCCAGATTAAATGGTTAGCTTCTGCAACAATGGATTCATGACTTCTTGTCTGTAAGATCCTTCCCTGATGAAAGGTCAGTGCACAGTAGTTACAGCCGCCAAAGCAGCCCCTATTACTGGTTAAACTAAACTTAACCTCTTCAATGGCTGGAATGCCACCAGCTTCTTTATAGGAAGGATGATAGTCTCTCATATAGAAAATAGAATATACCCGGTCCATTTCCGTTTGCGTCAACGGCTTTGCAGGCGGATTTTGCACTACATATTCGGTATCCTTATATTTTTCCACCAAAGTCTTCGCTGTAAAGGGATCTGTATTACAGTACTGTATATAAAAACTTCGTGCAAACTCTTTTTTGCTATCTAAAATACTCTGATAGTTGGGAAGTTCAATAAAATCATATACGGAATCAAGGCCTTTTGCCTTATAGGCTGTGCCTGCAATAAAGGTAATATCCTTTACTTCTATTCCACTATTCAGGGCATCTGCTATTTCAACAATGGAATGCTCGCCCATTCCATAGGAGATGATATCTGCTTGTGAATCCAGTAAAATGGATCTTTTCACCTTATCACTCCAATAGTCATAATGGGCGAGCCTTCTTAAGCTTGCTTCTATGCCACCGACAATAATCGGTATATTTTTATATTGCTTCCGAATCAGGTTACAATATACGGAGGTTGCATGATCTGGTCGTTTTCCCATTACTCCACCCGGAGAATAGGCATCAGTCTGCCTTTTTTTCTTAGCAACGGAATAGTGGTTAACCATAGAATCCATATTGCCACCGCTTACTAGAAAACCAAGCCTTGGTTTACCAAGAATTGATATACTATTGCTGTCCTTCCAGTCTGGCTGTGCAATGATTCCCACCTTAAATCCATGACTCTCCAGTACTCTACTGATAATAGCATGTCCAAAAGAAGGATGATCCACATAGGCATCTCCTGTTACAAAGACGAAGTCACACTGCTCCCATCCTCTTTCATCCATGTCGTTCTTACTGATCGGTAAAAAATCTTTTTGCATAATTTATATTCTTTCTACTTATTTAACAACAGCATTATCTATAACAAAGTTATAAGATTTCTGCATAACGATTGCTCTTTCAATTTCTTCCTTAGTTACTAACTTTAATAATTCTTCTTCGGATTCAACCTGATAACCACTTAAATAGTTAGGTAGTTCAGCTTGATAATCTTCGTCTGTGGCTTCCATCTTCTCTGTCTGCGCAACTGCTGTAAGAACTAAATCACGTTTAGAACTAGCTTCTGAAAGGGATTTAACATATGCATCAAAATCTTCCTGTGTCATTCCATACTGACTGATATAGGTTGCAATATCCATTCCGTACATAGCAGCTTCTTGTCCAATTTGATAATTAAAATATGCTGTATTATAGTTTAGTAAAGTCTCTGGTAAGGAGCTAACTGTTGCACCTTCAATTAATGCTTCCATAATACTCTGAGCTTTTTGATTTTCCATTTCTTCAGCATTGGATGTTTCTAATTCTTTACGAACCGCGTCCTTATAGGCAGCGATTGTTTCGTAATCTGTATTATCAACAACATACTGTTCATTTAATTCTGGTAGAACAGATTCTGAAATAGAATTAATAGTAACATTAAATACAACTGCCTTACCTGCGAGCTCTTCAGAGTAATCTTCTGGGAAGGTAACATCAACTGCTTTCTTATCACCAGTCTTTAATCCAATTAAACCTTCCTCAAAACCTGGAACAAAAGCACCAGATCCAATTGTTAAATCATATGCCTCTGCTGTGCCGCCTTCAAATGCAACACCATCAAGTAATCCTTCAAAGTCAATATTAACGGTATCACCTTCCTGTACGGCTCTGTCCGTGATCTCATTTACTGTTGCATTCGCTTTTAAATCTTCATTAATTGCAGTCGTAATATCTTCATCAGTTACTTCGATAGGTTCAACCGTAACCTCAATTCCTTTATACTGACCTAAAGTTACATATTCGCTTGCATCAAAATCTTCTATCTTAGGTATCTCTACAGTGGTATCATCTGTTGTTTCGCCATCTGTTTCTGTATCTGTTCCTTTATCTGTAGTATCCACATTGCTTCCCAGGTCCTTTTTACTGCAACCCCCAATTAATATCAATATACATAAACCCATGAATAAATACATTATTTTCTTCATTCTATCA
>JAFACO010000032.1 GCA_023425485.1 Bacillota bacterium | reverse complement strand
ACTTCAGACAAATCCTTACCTGTAACTTCTTCTTCATCAACCTTTATAATTATATCTCCTGGCAGAAGCCCCGCTTTTATTGCTGGACTGTTCTTAAATGGCTTTACAATTGTAATGATACCGGTCTTTACATCTTGACTAACGGTAGCTCCTATTCCACAATAAATACCCGAAGAGCTCTCCATCAAAGCGCTATATTCCTCTTTGGTAAAATAAGTAGAATACGGATCTTCCAAGCTGCTGATAAATCCTTTATAAATACCATCTTCAAAGGATACATTATCAACGCTTTCCAGATAATTTGCATCAACTAACTTTTCTAGAAATTCTAATTTTTTAACTATCTTGTCATAGTTAACAACTGCCGTTGGTTCTTCAACCTCTTGATTATTAGATATTTCCTTGGCATCACTGCTGTCTGCCTCCGTTTTATCACTGAAATAGAATAGGGCAGCTATAAGTAGGACGAAAATGAACAAAGCGCTGCCGATTCCTGTTAACAAACCGGTCAAAAAATTCTTACGCATAATAAACACACCTCCATTTGCCAATATCATTAACCTGTCAAAAGCACATAAAATATCTCCTGAAATATTATCAATTAAACGTTATATGTTTGTTAATACAGGCTTTGCTTTCTTGAAAAGCATGGCTGTTGCAAAACTATAATTATACTTCTTCGTTTTGCAACAGCCTCATTATTAATAATCCAATTGTTCCATATACTTCATGTATTTTACTACCATAAGAGCAATCTTAAATGTAATTGCATCCTCAAACACACGAAGATCAAGATTAGTACTCTTTTGCAGCTTATCAAGTCTATATACCAATGTGTTACGATGGATATATAATTGTCTTGAGGTCTCGGATACATTTAAGCTGTTTTCAAAGAACTTATTGATTGTTGTGAGTGTCTCTTCATCGAAATCGTCAGGAGATTTACCTTCAAAGATTTCCTTAATGAACATCTTACAGAGCGGCATAGGTAATTGATAAATAAGTCTGCCAATTCCTAAATTATTATAAGCCACTACATTTCTGCCGCTATAGAAGATCTTGCCGACATCTAATGCCATCTTAGCTTCCTTGTAGGATCTAGATACGTCTTTAATCTCATTCACTATTGTGCCATAAGAAACATGTACCTTTGTCATAGCTTCGGTGTTCAACATATCAAGGATAACCTTAGCAGTCTTATTTAAATCTTCATAGGACTCATTCTGTTTCACTTCTTTTACAAGAATAATATTCTTCTCATCAACAGCTGTAATAAAATCCTTTGTCTTGCCAGAGAATAAGCTTCTAACAGTCTCTAATGCATTCGCGTCTTTTTCATTCTTTGTCTCGATAATATAAACCACACGTCTAGCTTCTGTATCGATATGAAGTTTCTTAGCACGGTTGTATATGTCTACTAGAAGAAGATTATCTAACAGCAGGTTCTTAATAAAGTTATCCTTGTCGTATCTTTCTTTATAAGCAACCAGTAAATTCTGTATTTGGAAAGAAGCAATCTTTCCAATCATGAATACATCCTCACTGTCGCCCCTTGCCAGAATAACATACTCCAACTGATGCTCATCAAATACCTTAAAAAACTGGTAGCCCTGTATTGCCTGACTGTCTGCTGGAGACGCCACAAAAGATAATACAGCATTCTCATACTGATCCGCATTTTCAATGGTAGTAGCAAGCACTTTACCTTCCGTATCCATAACACAAATATCGATACGAGTGATCCCTTTTAATCCATCGATGGTGCTTTGAAGAATTTGATTGGAAATCATGATTTCACTCCTTTATATTATATTTCTATTTTTCTTTAAAATTCATGTATACGAAAGATATTTTAACATTGAAATTCAAAGAAGTAAACTAATTTTATAAGATTTGCATAAATATTTTAGTAAAATACTATCAAAAAACAAGTTTATCTGATTAGTTTATTACTTAAACTATATTTCAGTACCATATATTGAGACTCCACAGCCTCTTGTCCTATCTATCATTAACTGATTATAATAAAAAATTAGGCATTATTAATACTTCACCTTACCTTCTCGTAAATAAGATGCTACAGCAAGTCTTTTCCTCTTGTTATACATCAAAAAGGGGAACACTTAAGTGTTCCCCAAAATATATCTATTTATTAGTTTGTGATAACCTGCTCTGTCTCTTTATCAAATACATGAAGTTTAGACATATCAAATGCAATCTTTAATGTGTCATCAGGTCTTGCTGTAGTACGAGGATTAACACGTGCAGTAATTTCTAATGTTTCATCCACGCTGAAGTATAAGAATACTTCTGCACCTAATAACTCATATACTCTTACTGTAGCTTCGATTACACTATCAGGAGAGTTGCTTAAGAATACTTCTTCATCATGAATATCTTCTGGACGGATACCAATTACTACTGTCTTGCCATCATAACCGCCGTCGATTACTTTCTTTGCTTTTCCTTCAGGAAGCTTAACTGTATTAGTACCGAAAGTTACAAATACATCACTGCCTTTTTTAGATACAACTGCATCTGCAAAGTTCATCTGAGGAGATCCCATGAAACCAGCAACGAATAAGTTCTTTGGCTTGTCATATAAGTTCTGTGGAGTATCTACCTGCTGAACTAAACCATCTTTCATAACAACGATTCTTGTTCCGAGAGTCATAGCCTCTGTCTGATCATGTGTTACATAGATGATAGTAGTCTGTAATCTCTGATGTAATTTAGAGATCTCGATACGCATCTGTACTCTTAACTTAGCATCAAGGTTTGATAAAGGCTCATCCATAAGGAATACCTTAGGATTACGAACGATAGCACGACCCATAGCAACACGCTGTCTCTGACCACCGGAAAGAGCCTTTGGCTTACGATCTAATAAACGCTCGATATCAAGAATTCTTGCTGCTTCTTGAACATATTTATCAATTTGATCCTTAGGAACTTTTCTTAACTTTAAACCGAATGCCATATTGTCATATACAGACATATGTGGATACAAAGCGTAGTTCTGGAAAACCATCGCAATATCTCTGTCCTTAGGTTCAACATCATTTACTAATTTGTCGCCGATCCATAACTCACCTGATGAAATCTCTTCGAGTCCTGCGATCATACGAAGTGTAGTTGACTTACCACAACCTGAAGGTCCTACGAAGATGATGAATTCTCTATCAGCTATCTCAAGATTAAAATCTTTAACAGCAACTACTCCGTTAGGATACTGCTTTGTTATGTTCTTTAAAGATAAACTTGCCATTTTATATCCTCCTAAAAATTAGCTTCCATGAGCTCTTGTACATTTCCTTATACCGTAATGATACAACATTTCATGTTTATAAACCATATCCCATTTTAACAAAATAGGTTTTTGGCTTTTGTATAATTTGTATATGAGGTTCAAAAATAAGTAGATTTACCGATAATAGAGCAAAATATTCTTAAAATTACTGTCTATATTCAATAAATCCCTCTCCCATAACCTCTCTTGCATCACAAACAATTACAAAAGATTTACGGTCAATGTTCTGCGCTATTTCAGTTATCTTAACAATTTCTTTCTTGGAAACTACGCAGAAAAGCATTTTTTTATCTTGATTGGAATACATTCCCGTAGCGCTGATTCCTGTAACTCCTCTGTCCATCTTATTTAAGATATCGGCCGCAATTTTCTCATATTCATCCGAAATAATATATGCCATTTTAGCAAATTTTAGACCTTCCAATATACCATCCGACACTTTTGCAACAACAAATACAGCGATTATTGCATAGAGTGCATTTTTTAGTCCGAACTGTGCAGCACCGATTGTTATGATGATGCCGTCGATGCAAGTCATTACCACAGGAATTGATAAATGTCTCGTTTTGTTTTGTATGATATTAGCCAATAGGTCTGTTCCGCCGGTGGATGCCTGGGCTGAAAAAACAAGTCCAATTCCAAGTCCCATAAGTGCACCACCCATAATAGAAGCCAGAAGATAATCGTGCAGCTGCAGGTCTATCACCGGAAACAACATCATTCCCAGAATAAAAGCTGCTGAACCATAAAGAGCGGAGAAAAGGAAACGTATGCCTTTTACCTTAGCTGAAATAATATAGAGTGGAATATCACATAAAAGAGTGAATAACCAAACCGGAATACCACCGTTTATAATTGGCTCCGTCCAGGCCTTTACCACAATTGCCAAACCAGATACCCCTCCTGTAACCAACTCCATTGGTTCAAATATCAGGTTATTGGCTAGTGCCATCAAGGCAGCACCAATTGTAATCGTCATATATTTCCTTAGCACCAAGGCATATTTATTTTTAATTTTTTTGTTTATCATAAATTAACTTTCTTTACTCCTTTCTTCCTCCGTCACTCTTTATTTTATTAACTCATCCACCCTTGCTCTCATTGCTGTTATATTAAGCTTAAAAGATAGATTGGTATTCTCACCTGGAACTAACTCAAACGTAATATTTTTAGTTGTAATCCTTTTATAACTTTCTATATATTTTAATTTATCCGACAATGACAAATTTGATGTAAAGCTTGGATATATTTCTTCTAAATAAATCCGTATGTCTTCCTCAGTTTTCATTTTATTTAATTCTTTTATGTAGGCAGCGGTAAAACTTTCTATTTTCTGCTGCTGATCCACGTATTCGCTTTGTTCCTTATTCTTTTCTGTTTTCTGATTTTTACTATAAAACATTTTTTCATACTTTTCCTGCGGAATAGCAGTATAGTAATTGATTTTTGAATTTAAAAGTTCCTCAATAATAACAACTCCATTTTCAAACACGTTGTCCATATTAAAATAACTTGAAATTGCTGTCAACTGTAAAAATTGAGGCATGTCCGGATTTGCAAGTGTCATTTTACGATATAACACATCCGATAGTTTTATTTCAGTGCGCATAGGTATGGTGATATAGGTAATACACTCCGTTTTACTATTTAATATTTCAAGAACCGTTCTTGTAATTTTGCCAGTTTCCTTATCATAACAGAATATCAAATTAGTTGTTGGCTCTTCTGGGTCAACTTCATTTTCCGTGTTGGGTAGAGTCTCTCCTTGAAAAGCATATTCTGATTCTTGCTGCTCTGGCTGCCACCATTGCAAAGTAAGTCTATATCCAAGTATTCCCGCACTTAAAAGTACTATTACTATAAATATTGATAATATAAATCCACGAAGGAATATCCGTCCTGCACTACGCTTCAAGTAAATCACCCCATTCGATAAATCTCTTGTAAATATATCATTTACAAACGCTTTAGTTATAATTCCATCTTTCTAATACTAGCATAAGTTACAGCCTTATTCAACTTCCCTTTCACTGGAACATCTTTTACAATATATATAAATAAAAAGTTTTGCTATTGTTTAACTGTGATATAATGATAGCGGAATGAGGTATTGCAAGCTTGCTTGTAAATACCGATTGGAGCAACAGGATCATGAACATGCTTTTATGTTCATGATATAATGAAAGCGGAATGAGGTATTACAAGCTTGCATGTAAATACCGATTGGAGCAACAAGATCATGAACATGCTTTTATGTTCATGATATAATGAAAGCGGAATGAGGTATTACAAGCTTGCTTGTGAATACCGATTGGAGCAACAGGATTATCGTAAAGTTGCATAAACTTCATAATTTCTAGGAGGATAAAGCTATGAACAAAAAGACCGTACTCATTACTGGTTCATCTCGCGGCATCGGTAAAGCGATTGCTGTTAAATTTGCCAAGAAAGGGTTTAATATAATTATTAACGCTGCCCACAGAGAGGACGAGTTACAAAAGACAAAGGCAGAAATTGAAAATTATCAGGTTCCCTGTCTTGCATTTCTTGGTGATGTGGGCGATAATGAAACAGCTGCCGAAATGTTTCGCCAGGCTAAGAAACTTTTTGGCCATATTGATGTACTTGTAAATAATGCTGGCATAGCCTTTGTGGGGTTATTTACAGATATGAAATATGAGGATTGGAATCGTATTCTGAATACCAACTTAACTTCTGTCTACAACTGCTGTTCGCTGGCCGTTCCTGATATGGTCAAAAATAAATCCGGTAAAATAATTAATATTTCTTCCGTATGGGGTGTTGTGGGGGCTTCCTGTGAGGTTGCATACTCAACTTCAAAGGGAGGCATGAATTCCTTTACCAAGGCGCTTGCGAAAGAACTTGCTCCTAGCAACATACAAGTGAATGCCGTAGCTTGTGGGGCTATTGATACAGAAATGAATCGCTTTCTGGCAGATGAGGAGCTGATGCAGTTGATTGATGAGATTCCAGCCAATCGTCTTGGTCGAGCAGAGGAAGTAGCAGATCTTGTATATCATTTGGCTTATAAAAATGAGTATCTAACAGGTCAAGTCATTCAACTTGACGGTGGTTGGATTTAGGTGGTATTCATAAACTACTTAGAAGTGAGGAATATGTAATTTACGGACTAGTTAGTTACTAAAAATTACGAAAGATTTTATTATTACGAATAGAATAAAATAATTTGGAGATTAATCATGATTAAGAAATTAACCAGTATGGGACATAGAAGATTCATTGGTATGATAATTGGTAATGTCCTTCTAGGCATTGGTGTTAGTGTATTTAAATTTTCAGGAATGGGAAATGACCCATTTTCTGCCATGTGCATGGCAGTATCCAACCAATTAAATCTTCCTTATGCCAGTTTTCTAGTTTTATTAAATGTATTTATATTTATTATAGAAATTACTTTTGGCAGAAAACTAATTGGAGTTGGCACCTTTGTTAACTGGTTCCTGGTCGGTTATGTTGCAGAGTTTTTTATGTGGTTGGCTGACATTACAATTACACCACCCCAGACTATCTTCCTTAAACTATTATTTGTAATTTTAGGAGTTATTTTGACAAGCCTTGGTGTTTCACTTTATCAAACTTCAGATGCCGGAATTTCTCCCTATGATAGTGTATCCTTAATTATGAAAGAACGACTTCCCATACCTTATTTCTGGTGCAGAATGACAAACGATGGATTATGTGCAATTATAGCTCTTTTAGCAGGTGGATTGATTGGCCTTGGTACCTTTATCTGTGCCTTGTGTCTTGGACCGATCATTCATTTCTTTAATGAAAAATTCTCTAAGAAAGTGTTATTCAAGCAATCCGCACAGATATAATATGTTTTGTAATTCTTAGAAGAATATAATAAAGCACTACCAGTATTAAATAAGGCTAATGTTATTCACTTCAATTTCCAGTGATAACATCAGCCTTATTTTAATTTATGGGAGCTCACCCACGATAGTTTATAACTTCTTAATTGGAACCCATACTTCACAGTGATAATCCGATGTCGTTGGGTCATCTGTAGAATACCACTCTATTTCTGGTCCATCCGCATGTTCATAGCCCGAGGTTGGAAACCATTCGGTGTACATTCTTTTAAACACCTCTTGTATCTGGTGTGCGCCACGGCATTCAAACTTTACCCAAGTCAGCTCTGGAACTACTACGACCTCACATCCTTCTGGGATTTCACCTTCCGGTTTTGCAGCAATCATATAACGAAACTTATCCGCTTCAAAGTTAAAATCATAGCAAACTCCATAGGTTTCTTCCAGTTCCCGGTGATTCATATTAAAAACTACATCCCCTAAGTTGGTTGTATTAAATTCCTGCCACATCTGCGGGATTTTTTCAAAGTTCTCACCATTTACACAGGTAAATTCTCTTGAAATACCTGCTAAGGTAAATCCATTCATTTTCTCAATTCTAAATTTCATTGGCACATCTCCTTTAATTGATATTTGGAAGGATATTTTAGGGTACAGCTCCATATTGGCACCTTCTCGTTTTGCCTCTGAGGGTGCTATTTTATGAATAGAATAAAAGGTTCTTGAGAATGATACTGGTGATTCATATCCATACTTAAATGCAACATCAATTATATTATCATTGCTATGCAATAACTCTAACGCTGCCGCTGTCATACATCTTCTCCGTATGTAAGTTGCTAATGTAACACCTGTAATAAACGAAAACATTCTCTGAAAATTATAGGGCGAACAAGCAGCCTTTTCTGCTACTTTATCCATATTGATTTTTACACTAAGATTCTCTTCAATATAGTCCAATGCCGCATTCATATAATCCAGCCACTCCATAAGTATCCTCCTTATTTCGTAATTATATAAAACTCTAAGGTTCTTTTCTCAACTATTCTTGCACATTTTAGTATTAAAACTATTATAGCATGTCCAAAAACAGTTTAGAAGTGTCCATATTTTATGTAACAGTTCGTAATTTTTTGATACAATAGAAAGGAGAAAGCTTGCTTTTGAATGCATATAGGATTGTAATTAATCCAGAAAAATGTTATGCTACCAACGAAAACTCAGAATGGAGTAATACTATGATAAAAGTTGAAAATCTATCCTTTTCTTTTCTTCAAAAGGAGTTATATAACAATATTTCCTTCACTTTAGAAGAAGGTCAACACTGTGCCTTTATCGGTGCCAGCGGCAGTGGAAAAAGCACACTAACAGATATAATTAGAGACCCTGACAAGTATATGTTTGATGGTATATTAGAGAAATCACCTGATTGCAGAATAGGTTACGTTAGTCAGTTCTCAAAGTTCGATAAAACGAAAGAGATATCTGTTTTTGAATATGTAGCTGCAGAATTTATTAAACTACAAAATGAAATAACTAACATCTGTACCGAAATGGAGACAGCTGCGGATATCGAGCCTTTACTTGAACAGTATCAGCAATCCTTAGATGCCTTCCAGGCAATGGATGGTGATAACTATGAAAGTAATATTACAAAGAAGCTTGGGTTAGCAAACTTAGGCAAACTAGAAAACCTCCCTGTGACTAATCTTAGTGGAGGCGAATTCAAACTAATTCAAGTAATAAAAGAAATGTTAACCTCTCCCGATTTAATGATTATGGACGAGCCCGATGTTTTTTTAGATTTTGAAAATCTTAATTCTCTTAAAAATCTAATTAATTCACATAAGGGAACTCTTTTGATTATTACGCACAGCAGGTACTTACTAAATCATTGCTTTAATAAAATTCTACACCTGGAGAACAAAGAGCTTCAGGAATTTGAAGGACGGTATATTGATTACAACTTCTCTTTACTTCAAACAAAAATTGAAGTGCAGGAGTTAGCAGTTGCAGATACCGAAGAAATAGAAAGAAATGAGATTTTGGTCGACAAACTACGCTCCGTTGCAGATGTATTTACAGATGCTTCTAGGGGTAGATCATTAAAAGCCAGAAAAAAAATCCTGGAAAGGCTGGAAGCACGCAGAATTAAAGCTCCCTTTGTTGAGATTAATGAGCCTAATATAAGATTAACTGCTGAAAATATAGTCAATGAAACCCCTGTTTTGAAAGTTAATAACTTCAGTATTGCTTTTGATGAGATACTTCTAGAAAATGTAACTTTTGAAATTAACTCAACTGATAAAGTTGCCTTAATTGGTCCAAATGGTGCCGGGAAAACCACGTTACTTCGTGAAATCTATAAGAATAATCAGCCAGCTATCGTGATAAACGAAGGCACTAAAGTAGCTTTTCTATCTCAATTACAGGGTGAGATGTTAAATGAGGGTAATACAATCTTTGAGGAGTTCTATGAAATCGGGTTTCAAACGTATCAAGAAGTTATCGACCATATTATAGACTATAACTTTAAAGAAGAAGACCTACATCAAAAGATAAGTTCTTTATCCGGCGGAGAAAAAAATATGCTTCAATTAGCCAAGGTTTCCGCTAGTAAAGCAAACCTTTTACTATTTGATGAACCAACCAGTCATCTGGATACCTATGCACAAATTGCACTGGAAAAAGCCATCGAAAATTATAATGGGGCTTTGTTGATGATTTCACATGATTTCTATACCATTGTTAACTCTGTAGATTATGTTTTAATAATAGAAGATAAGACCATTAGAAAAATGAGCATTCGTAAATTCAGAAAAATGATCTATGCTAACCATTTTGATAAAGATTACTTGGAATTAGAACAAAAGAAGAAAGCCCTTGAAACGAAAATCGCCTTGGCTTTAAAAGACACTGATTTTGTGTCCGCCAAGGTATTATCGGAAGAACTTGAGGAAGTAATTAAACTGTTATAGGTTTCGTTATTAGAATAAAAGCAATTGCATAATTAATTCAATACTTCTAGGCTTTCTATGATAATATTTAATCACAGGAAGCCTGTTTTTTCTTTGCTACCTAAATGTCTTAGTTATCTATCATATTAATTTTATGACATCAAATTCCGCACTAATAATGGTCCATAGTTGTGTATAGTAAACCATTATGTTCCATACTCCGCTGCCATTTAAGTTATTATCTATAATAATTTTGCACAGTCCATCAATACTTCTAGCATCTACGAACCAAACAATATGTTGACTAGGCAATTCAAAACCAAAACGGTTGTAATAGTAGTAAGGTGTTTGAGATGCTTCATCAAACTCAATAATAGCACCCACCTGATATGCCAAACTGTAGGTCGAATTTATTGTCAATGAGGTTATGCTTGATCTTCCCTTTTCATAGGGCAATTCCCAGTCATAACCAATGACAGGTGCACCTATTACTATCTTTTCAGGTGATACGGTATCAATAACAAAATCAACTAACTTTCTAATATAATTGATATCACTTACAGGCTCCGGCGGGGTATCAATACTACCCCAGG
>JAFACO010000546.1 GCA_023425485.1 Bacillota bacterium | reverse complement strand
CAGTTAAACCGGTGATGCAGGTGCTATTTCAACTTACTCTTGAGTTTATGGAGCAATTTGCAAAAGAGAAGGAAGAGAAGAATCTCATCGACTTTAATGACTTGGAACACTTTGCTTTAAAAATATTAATTGATGATGAAACCTCTTTACCAACTCCAGCTGCGAAAGAACTAAGTGAAATCTTTGAGGAGATTCTCATCGATGAATATCAGGATAGTAATATGGTTCAAGAAACCATTCTAAGGAGTATTTCTCGTGAGGATGACGGAGTTCCTAATCGGTTTATGGTAGGAGATGTAAAGCAGAGTATCTATAAGTTTCGATTGGCTATGCCGGAGATTTTCATGGACAAATACGCCAAATATCGAAGCATTGATTTAGACGAAGATGGAAGCATTAATTTATATCAAAAAATTGATCTGGATAAGAACTTTCGTAGCAGAGATGGAGTACTTCAGTATGTTAATCAGATTTTCGAGCAAATTATGCAGCAAAGTGTTGGAGGAATCCATTATGATGAAGCAGCAGCTTTAAAGTATGGAGGCTTATATGATGGTCCTTTGCTGAATTTGTCGGGTAATGCTGAAAAATACGATTCTATTGACATAGAAAGCCGTATTGCGAAGGAAGTAGATCTTCTTTTAATAACAGAGGAAGACCTTGAGTCAACGCAGCAGGACGCTTCATTGGTAAATGAATTAAAGGATATAATTCAGGAGGGCTTGGATCAGGCTACAGCTGTAGAACCTCCGGATGAAGTGGAATATACGAAAAAGGAAATGGAAGCCAGAGCGATTGTCAGAAAGATACGAGAGCTTACAGATCCAGACACAGGCATGCTGGTTACAGATAAGGCAACAAAAAAACTTCGCCCGGCAAACTATGGAGATATCGTAATTTTACTGCGCAGCATGTCTAACTGGTCCGAGGTATTTGTCAATACGTTGATGCAGGAGGGAATACCCGCTTACGCTGATACTGGTACCGGATATTTTCAAACCCTTGAGATTAGGGCTGTGCTTAATATGCTTAAGATTATAGATAATCCAAGACAGGATATTCCCTTGGTAGGTGTACTGTATTCCCCGATGGTAGGGCTTACTACAACAGAGCTTGCTATGGTACGTACGGCTAATAGAACAAATGGGATGTATCAGGCACTCCTTCAGTATGTGGAGGAGAACGAAGCAGGGGAACTCAAGGAGAAGCTTAGTCGCTTCCTGGAGCAACTTACTTACCTTCGATCCTTGGTCAATCATACCCCAATCCATGAACTTATTGGAATAGTTCTAGAGCTTACGGGTTACTACTATTATGCCTTTGCAATGCCGGGAGGAGTGCAACGTCGAGCAAACCTGGATATGCTGATATCTCGTGCAGTACGTTTTGAAAACAGCAGTTTCAGTGGTTTATTTCACTTCATTCGTTATATTGAGAAACTGCAAAAGTATGAAGTGGACTTTGGCGAGGCATCCGTTGCAGGTGGTCAAGAAGATACAATTCGTATCATGAGTATTCACAAAAGTAAAGGACTTGAATTTCCTGTCGTATTTGTCGCAGGTATGAGTAAACAATTCAATACGCAGGATTTGCGAAGCAGTGTAGTATTGCATAATGAAATTGGTATTGGACCGGAATATATTGATAGTGTGCATAGAACCAAGATTCCTACACTAATTAAAAAAGCAATTCAAAAGAAAATGCAAATTGAAAATCTGGGCGAAGAGCTGCGTGTACTATATGTAGCGATGACCAGAGCTAAGGAAAAGCTAATTCTTACAGGTTATCTGAAATCTTTAAAAAGTATAGAAGAAAAGGAATTCACCTTCTTTGAATTGTTATCTGCTAAGAGCTATATGGACTGGGTACTTCCCGCAATGCTGAACCGTATGGGAGTTACTGAGGAATTGCTGAAAGCACCCTGCACTGCTGCTAATATTGGAATGCAAATACAAGTGATTTCACATCTTGAGTTACTGCAAGGAGAAATTACAAAACAATTATTCCTGGAAATGGACCAAGAAGGACTAATGGGTATTGATTCGGATATTACCTATGATGAAGAATTAAAAAATGAGATAAAATCCAGGTTTGGATATGAATATCCGTATGCCAATGAAACGGGATTAAAGATTAAAATGACCGTATCAGAGCTTAAAAAGCTGGGACAAGAGTTGGATGAGGAAGATAGTGTCTCATTATTTTCTGATAGGAAAGCTGCTGCGATAGATAGTAATAACAATGTAGAAAATGATATTGCGCCTAGTAATGAAAAGAATATCGAGAATAAAAGCGATGATAGACTCGAGAACATTTTTCCCAGTGTGGAAGTATATATTCCTGATTTTATTCAGCAGAAGCAGACCACTATGTCTGGCACAGACCGAGGAACCTTATACCATAAGGTACTAGAGATACTTGATTTAACCAAAATTACTACAAAAGATGAGCTGAGAATACAGCTGGAGCTTTTGGTTCAGGAAGGCCGCATGAAGCAGGAAGAGCTGAATAGGCTTAATATAACCTATATTTCGGGCTTTATCTCTAGTAAAGTTGCAGAACGTATGAGAAAAGCGCAGATAAACCATAAACTTTATAAAGAGAAGCAATTCGTTATGGGAATAAGAGCGTCAGAGGTATTAAAGGAATTTGATAGTCAGGAATTAGTCCTAATACAGGGTATCATTGACGTATATTTTGAAGAAGAGGATGGGATAGTCCTACTCGATTATAAGTCAGACTTGGTAAAGACTGAGAAGGAGTTAATAAAGCGTTATAAGGTTCAGTTAGATTATTATCAGAGGGCTTTAGAACAAATGTTAGGCAAAAGAGTGAAGGAAAGGATTATATATTCCTTGTCTCTTGGAAAGGAAATATCGTTGTAATTAATTTAAACTTTACAGTTAATGTTTTGCTTTCCTGCTTGTTAAAATCAATATTCGAAGTGAATATGAAAGTATTCATTGTAGTCTTTTCACACTGACTTCAATTATATATGGTATAGACGAATGGAAGTTGGGTACACTCTTAAAAACAGAAGACCAATCTTAATAAAATTAGAATAAGCTATGTTTGAAGGGTGTGTTCCTATGAGTAAAATGAAAGAAAAGAAGATTGATTTGAATAATTTGAAACCAGAAGAAACCATGAAATATGAAATAGCAAAAGAACTGGGTTATCTTGACAAGGTAATGAATACCGGTTGGAAATCGCTAACCGCAAAAGAGTCTGGTAGAATTGGTGGTATAATGACCAGGATGAAGAAGGAAGAACAGAAAAAGAAGGATAGAGAAGAAAACAAGAGTAGTGCAATATTATAAATGAAAGCTGAATGTTATTTCCAGTCAATTTACCATTCATATGAAGCGGAATTAGGTGGCGCAAGCTTGCTGGCGGATACCGATTGAAGCAACATAATTGGTAAATTTATTGAAAATAATATTCAGCTTTTTCTTAGTCAGCTTAGTTTCTAATATTAATTGGCTGTAGTTTTAGAATATCTACACCTAAAAAGTTCTTAATTGCCACACATATACCACCCAGCAAAATAGAGGTATCCTGCAATACAGAGGGAACAATTTGAATATAACTATTCATTTTACTCGACAATGCTTGCTCAATTCGTTTTGTAATCTGCGGGAAGAATATGGTGAAGGAGCTATTGATTATTACAATATCAGGATTATAGGCATTCAGGATATTATTGACACCTACGGACATATACTTCACAAAGTCCTCCATAATTTGAATTGCTGCTGTATCATTTGCTTGATAGGCTAAACTATAGTCTTCGAAAGATACTTCCTCAAGACCTTTCTTTTTCGCAAATTCTGCCAGTAGGCTTCTTTCTGAAACATATTGTTCCAAACAGCCTTTGTTACCACAGGGGCATTGTCTGCCATCCAACTCTATTATGGTGTGACCAAATTCACCAGCTCTTCCATTATAGCCAGTATATAGTTTGTGATTGATTATAATACCAAGGCCTATTCCCGAATGTACACTGATATTAGCAATATTTGCATAGTCATACTGGAAGGTGTTTTCACCGATTACAGAGAGATTGGCTTCGTTTTCCAGATAAACTGGTGCGTAGAAGTGCTTCTCCAGATCCTGTGCTAATTGTATACCAGATAGTTTATAATAAGGTGCGAAGGATACCTGATTATTCATGATTACACCATGAATACCAAGAGTAATGCCAACCATTCCATAGGGAGCATCCTTTGGCAACTTCATTGATTCTATTAAATCAATTAAAACATTAACAATATTTGCAGTGTTCTTTGGAGTTTTAATCTGCTTGAGGCTGCATTCCTCCCCCATAAGGTCGGATACTAAAGCGGAGATGGTATCAACTCCGATATCGATGCAGATAACATAGCCAGCTTTCTTGTTGAGGCTCAAAAGAATTGGCTTTCTTCCAAGACTGGTATCATCGCTGCCGATTTCCAGTACCAGCTTTTTATTCATAAGCTCCTGCACAATTGCAGAAATAGTAGCTTTTGTTAAACCAAGGTGCTTCGCAATTGCGGCTCTTGATATGGCTACTGAATTGATGATGGTTTCTAAAACCAAATTTGTATTAATGTCGCGTATTAGTTCTTTACTGCCCGTTACCATAACAGTCCCCTTCGTATTCTTTATGATTTAAGCTATGCATCCATAGCATATCTGCAAATAGTATGACAAATACTTGTATCAACTATAAATTATAACACTTTATCCTGTTCTATGCTAGCATAAAAAGAATTTTTTGGGAAGAGTTATTATTGTACTTGTTGTCAATAAAATGTTAAATACTTACAGTAAAATAAATAGTTAATATATTGCTAAAACCTGTTGCAATTAATAGGTAAAGACTTGCTTTCTCCTTGACTTTCAGCAAGCTAATTGATATAGTTAAATCAATATAGTTTATTCATCAAATTTAATGTATATAAACTAAAAATGTTAAGTTGAAAGGGGTCAATAGCTCCTTTCAAAAAAACTGAAAGGGGTTAAACAATGCTATATATTGGAGTTGATTTAGGAACCTCCTCCGTTAAGTTATTACTTATGGATGAGACAGGAGATATTAAAAAGATTGTAACCAGGGAGTATCCATTATTCTTTCCAAAGCCAGGCTGGTCCGAGCAAAATCCAGTGGATTGGTATGCTGCATTAGTGGATGGAATTAAGGAATTGACAGCGGATAGCGACAAATCACAGATTGATGGTTTAAGCTTCAGCGGTCAGATGCACGGGATGGTAATTCTTGATGCGAATGATGAGGTTATTCGTCCTGCAATTCTTTGGAATGATGGTCGTACTCAGGAGGAATGTGATTATCTTAATCATGAGATAGGACGAGAGAAGATTTCTTCTTATACTGCAAATATGGCATTGACTGGTTTTACTGCACCTAAGCTCTTATGGGTAAGAAAGCACGAGCCGGAGAACTTTGCTAAAATTAAAAAAGTGATGCTTCCTAAGGATTATATTGCTTACAAACTTTCCGGTGTTCATTGTACTGATGTGTCCGATGCTTCCGGTATGCTGTTACTTGATGTTAAAAATAAAAAGTGGTCCAAGGAAATGCTTGAGTTATGTGGCCTTAAAGAAGAGCAAATGGCTAAAATCCATGAGTCCTATCAAGTAGTTGGAGCTTTAACAGAAGCTGCGGCAAAAGAACTTGGATTACCTACCAGTGTTAAGGTCATTGCAGGTGGCGGCGATCAGGCTGTGGCAGCAGTTGGAACCGGAACAGTTGGCGAAGGAATGTGCAGCGTTTCTTTAGGTACTTCTGGTGTGGTATTTATATCTGCGAAGGAATTTGCGGTAGATGAAAATAATTCACTTCACGCCTTTGCACATGCAGATGGTAAATATCACTTTATGGGCGTTATGCTTTCGGCAGCTGCCTCCAACAAGTGGTGGATGGATGAAATCATAGGAACCAAGGATTATGCCAGCGAACAAAAAGCAATCACCAAACTGGGTGAAAATAATGTGTATTTCCTACCATATTTGATGGGCGAAAGAACCCCTCATAACAACCCTAATGCTAGAGGAACTTTTGTTGGTATGACCATGGATACCACAAGAGCTGATATGACACAAGCAGTATTAGAAGGTGTAGCATTTGCCCTTCGTGATTCCTTCGAAATAACAAAGTCACTCGGTGTAACTATTGAGAGAATTAGAATTAACGGTGGCGGAGCGAAAAGCCCACTATGGTGCAAAATCATTGCAGATGTTTTAAATGTTAAAGTAGACAAGATTAATTCCGAAGAAGGACCAGCATTCGGTGCTGCAATTCTGGCAGCAGTGGGCTGCGGTAAATATGCCTCCGTGGAGGAAGCGACTGCTAAATTAATTAAAGTAATTGAGACTACTGAGCAGGATTTGGCAGAGGTAGAACTGTATAACAAGAAGTATGAGGTATTCAGACAGCTCTATCC
>JAFACO010000159.1 GCA_023425485.1 Bacillota bacterium | reverse complement strand
GGATTAAACTCTTCGCGTACTTCTTTTTTAGCCATCATATTCATAGTAGAAAACAAAAAATCCACCTTAGTTTCCTTTGAACTACCAGAAAGCAAACCCATTTTGCAAGTATCGCCAAATACATTTTTAAAATTTTTAATTGCCTGCTTAGCAATCTGTTCTCTATGAACAAGAAATAACGCTTTTTTAGCTTCAATATCTCTTAAGGCAAATGCAGAAGCATACGTTTTGCCTGTTCCTGTGGAAGAAATCAAAAGTGCCTTGTTTTTTTGCTCTGCCAGTATTCGTTTCAAATTTCCTACAAAGTCCACCTGCATTTGGTTGGGTTGAAGCCTATATTGAGATATAGATGGAACTTCCCTATCCTTTGCAATTGATTTCTGCTTTTTTATAATATCATAATTGATGGTGTAGTTATCTATGCAATCCGCATAATATAACGCCTTTTTCGAGTTCCATAGATGATCAAATTCCTTCACAACATCATCAGCATACTCCCCTTGCTCTGTGGAAAGAATTTTTGTATTCCACTCCTTACTTCTTGTTAACGCTCCTATTGTAATATTTGAACTACCAATTATAATACGATAGATTTGGTCTTTCTTAAAGATATAGCCTTTTGTATGAAAGCCTTCTCCCTTGCCTTCTGTGCAGTATATTTTAAGATCAATGTTCTTTAACTCTTCTATTTTTCTTAAGGCTCTAGGCTCACTGAAATGAAGATAGTCCGTAGTTAGAACTTTACCTGGAATATTTTTCTTTTCTGATTCTTTAAGTATTAATAAAAGAGGATTTAAGCCACTCATAGTGATAAAAGCTACACTTATAAAAAAATAATCACATTTCGCTAACTCTGATTCAATTGAGGATAAAACTTTTCTTCGTTCCTGATAATTATTTGATATAAATTGTGGTTTGAAAGCTAAATTTGATGTATCATTTTATCTATATATGCCGTTTCACAACCCGCCATAATTTTCTCTGAAATATCAGTACTATACATTCTTTTATTCCCCCCTTAAACTAATGCAATACAGTTCTTTTTTATAAAGCAAAATTTCTATACAATCCCTTAGTCATGCTTCCTCATCTTGATAATTCAACACTAACTTTTTCAAATATCACGTCCAAGATTGCATCAGACATTATATTCGCACTTATATTTCTTCGAGACGTATGATAAGAACAGACTAATACTGGATAGTTTGGTCCAAATCGATATATAGCTCCGTGTTGAAAACTAATGCACCTAACATTAGCATTCGCTTCTCTTAGAATTCTTCTTACTTGGTTAAATGCCATTTTACCAAGCGTAAGAATAACCTTTACACTAGTTAAATGGTCCATTTCACACCTTAAATAATCTCTGCATTCTGTAAATTCTATTGAAGTTGGTTTATCTTTCGGTGGAACACAACGAACAACATTTGTAATATATGTATTGCTAAGCTTTAAGCCATCATATCTATCAATGGAAACACTTTTATTTGAAAATCCCGCTCTATATAAAGCACTATATAAATAAGCTCCTGCAGTATCGCCTGTAAATGGCCTCCCTGTTCTATTAGCCCCATGTGCCCCTGGCGCTAATCCAATAATTAGTAATCTTGCATTTATATCACCAAATCCAGTAACTGGTTTACCCCAATAATTGTACTCTTTATAAAGAGTATTCTCACCCTGTCTACTTGAAGCCCATGCAAGAAGTCTTGGACACTTTTGACAAGAAACAATCTCCTTATTCAATTCTTCTAGGCTCATATTAGTCTCCTTAAGTATCTTTCTTTTGCTATAAACTAGTCCTAATTGAATAAGAACAATATGCCTACAATATTTAATCATCATCTTTATTAATTCTTCAAATACTGTAGGCACTTATATTCAAAAATACAAGTTAAAATAAACAACCTACTCTACTCCATCATAATCTTCAACAACGTCACAAAATACCAATCCGACTCACTCTGGTACAGCACCTGCTTAGCATAAGCAGGATTATCGGTAATGATATTGTCCACTCCAATTCTCCTAAGACGCTCTATCTCTGTTTTCGAATTCACCGTCCATACAATGAGTTCCTTACCATTATCATGAATGGTGCCAAGAACATTTTTAGTAATCAGGTTGGATTTCATGCTAAAAAAGTCTACGGCTTCATTCTCTATTAATCCGGAATAGAGCTGATAGGTAATGTATCCGGTTCTTATATCAGGGTTTAACTCCTTTACCTCTTCTAAGCATTTTAAACTGGTAGAGGTAATCACGCACTGCCACACCATTTCATACTCTTCAATCAAGGCAACGACTTTCTCTGTTAAGCCTTCCTCTTCGTTGCGATATTTAAGATCGAGATTAAGCATTACTCTACCTTTACAGTTCTCCAGAGCTTCCTGAAGAGTTGGAATTCTAGTACCCGCAAAACTTTTATCCATCCATGTACCAGCGTCTAGTTCCGCCACAACCTCATACGTTGTATCATATATATTCTTTTTTAATCCCGTGGTCCGTTTTAAACTGCTGTCATGAAGAAGCACTGGTACCCCGTCCTTGGTAACCCTCACATCCACTTCCACATAATCCGCTCCTTCGTCTATTGCTTTATCAATAGCTGGGATTGTGTTCTCTGGAATGTCATGGGAGAAGCCTCGGTGGGAAGTAACTTTAAGATTATCTAAGTTCATATATTCCAAAGGAGAACCATTTCTTAATATCTTTGCAAAGTAATAGAGGTTAATTGCGACCAATATTAATAAGGTCGTTATTAGTACCTTCTTAAAGGATCTGGTTTTAATATTATTTTTGTAAAAGGATAAATTCTCTGGCAGTTCTACATTTACGTCTGTCTTTAATTGAAAGAAATAAAATAAATGTGTATATAAAGCCAGATTACCAATGGTACAGATTAGAAAGATAAAGGTAATCAGATAAACCTGCATATTTTCATTGAGGAAGATAAACATGGTGATTGCTTTTTGTTTATCAAAGGTACCTGATACAAATATCATAGTAACCGCCATAATAAACAAATACAGAACAGCTACCACAAGCATAATAAAAATGTTCCATCCTATAAAATATAGAAGCGTTCTCAGAGGCTTATTAGCTACTCTATCTTTTCCGAGCTTAGAAGCTTCCGTATAAGTCTTATTTTCCAGCAAGAAATTATGATAAATAAATGCTCGTCTGAATAAGAGAAGACATATGAGTCCTATGATAATAACGAAGATGATAAATCTGAAAATATTATCTGGAACCTCATCAGCAACAAAACGTATCATACGGTTTTTATATAGGACAAAGGAGAATAGCGGTAAATTAAAGATGCAGAGAGTACTCCAGGCTGCTGGTATTAATCTAATATTCCCTTTTGGCAAACTTAAGAGAACTTTATATAAAGCTTGCAAGATAATCCAATATACTCTTACCTTTTTATGCTCTTCCAATTGTCCAAAGAATATTATCAGGTAGTATATTTCAATCAGTAAAAACAATCCAATAACGTAAAATAAAAGGATTATCATAAGAATAGATACGGGATTTAATAAAAAACTCCCTATGTTATGTGCGGTAACATAGCGAAAGCCTGTAATGTTTAATGTAAAATGATAAATATACGATATAAGGGGTGTAACTACCGCGAAAAACAACAGAAGCAGACTACCCTGGCCTATCAACAGGGAGATAATATTATGAAAAATCAACTTAAACGCATTAATATAAATCTTATTTCTTAAAATTTTCTTCATTATGAACTATTTCACAACTCTCTTTCATTTGTCTTCTTAATATTATTGTATGCTAATTCCTAATTTTCGACAAGTTTTTTTGCCTGTCAATATAATAAAATATAGAATTGTTATGATAGTTTGTTCCTTAAACAAGATGATACGATAATTCGTTTCACTTGTCATGAATGAAGATTGTTGCCTACTTCATCGCTTAATACCAAAACATAGACAAATACTGCTATTATATGCTATAATTTGGTATATTGCGTATTGGGAGGCAACAAATGAATCATAAGAAAAAGCACATTAAAATCATTATTTCTATGGCACTAATCCTTACCTTACTTGCTACAAATCTATCTCCATTTTCACAATTGAAGATGTTAGTACAGGCCGCTTCAGAGCCACAGGCAACCGTAACGAAGTGTACTCTATTTTTAGGTTATAAAGACTATCAGATTAACATTAAAAATGCAGCAAAAACGGCTACGGTAACTTATGTATCTAACGATAAAGCAGTTGCATCCGTCTCAAAGGACGGTTTAGTAAAACCTCTAACCTTAGGGAATGTAGTAATAACGGTTAAGATATATCAAAATAAGAAGTATTACACGTCAAAAATTAATGTAACTGTAAAGAAATCCTTTATTGACATTACCAGAAAAACTACAAAGTTATATACAGGAGATATTTTTACTTTTGAAGCTACTCCTTACGGTATTAAAGAAAATACTGTTTACTGGTTCTCCTCAAATAAGGAAGTTGCAACCATTAATAGAGATTCTGGTCAATTAAAAGCTCTGTCTGCTGGAGTTACTGTAATTACAGTTAAAGATATTAAGTCCAGATTAAAAGCTGAACTTACCGTAACAGTTAAAGCTAATGAATCGGTATCTCAAACTCCAACTTTAGATACCACTGTCACTTATACTCCTCCGAAAGGCTCTGATAAAGCAGTTTATCTCTCTGGTCTTGATTTAAGCAAAGAAACCGGAGTTTATTACACCACCACAAAGGAAGAATACATTCAAACCACCAGATTTAATCTCTATCTTGATAAAGGTGTGGAGGTGCCTGTTAATGTAATTTACTTAATTAATTATATAATGGATTCAATTGAAGATACTACAGGATATCAATTTTATGTACAGCATTATAACAGTAATAAATACTATCGAGGTATGAATCGAGAGCTCGAGAAATATTTTGATAACGCCAAAGCATTCGAGGATGTTGATTCTAACGATGAACGGCTGGATATTGTCGTCGCACATAATGAGCTTGAAATAGATGCATATGCTTCAAGTAATGGAGGTGTATTTTTAGGCCCCCTTTATATCAAATTACTAGATGGGAATGCAGATGGATTAATACACGAGTTATTGCATGTAGCTTTTTTTCAAAATGGCAGTTCGATGGAAAGCCCACTAGACGAAGGTTTTACTACTTACTATACCTCCAAAATAATCGAAAATGACAAAATATTAAATTGTACCTTTGATTCTTATGCCGCATTAAGTAACTATCAAAATATTATATCTGAAGACTCTATGGAAGACTTATTTATTAATTATACAGCAGGACAAAGCCGTTATCAGCTTGGTTTCCGCCTAACGGTATATATTATTGAGAACTACGGTATGGTTAGTTATAAAAAAATACATAATAATATTACCAAAGAAATTGGTATAAACTTCGAACCTTCAACAGATGTAATCTCTAAGATTATGAAATCAGTACTCTCTGAGAATTTCTTCAAGGATTTTGCGAAATGGCACAGCAATAATCTTGCTAGATTTGGTGATCCAGACTTGACCTCAGTGGATAATTGGAAAATTATAAATGGCTTTTTATTCAAATATTATGGTAAGGATTCTCATGTTATCATCCCGGGGTCTGTGATAAATATACAGCCAGAAGCTTTTATGGATTATAAGACTATGATTACAGTTCAAATTCCGGATACCGTAACAACTATAGGGGAAGGAGCTTTTTATGATTGTGATAATCTAAGTAAGGTTACTATACCAGACAGTGTTACAGAAATGTATTCCTATGCCTTTGAAAGCTGTGATAACCTAAAATACGTAACATTACCTGAAACAATAACAAGACTTGCAGTTCAATCATTTGCTGATTGTATTTCATTATCCAAAATAGAAATATCTAACAAAGTAACTATAATAGAAAATAGTACCTTTTATAATTGCTCCGCACTGGAAACTATTAAATTACCAAATACGTTAGAAACTATTGAGAGAAATGCTTTTTACAATTCTGGACTAAAGAGTATCGTTATACCAGATTCTGTTACTACTCTTGAGGAAGCAATCTTTACCGATTCTAGATTTTTGAAAGATGTAACTTTACCTAAATCATTAAAGACTCTTAGTGATAGTACTTTTTGGGGCTGTAAATCCTTACAAAAGATTACTCTGCCAAATGGTCTTATTAAGATAGGCGAGGCAGCTTTTGATTTTTCTGGCCTTACAGAAGTAATAATACCAAGCTCAGTTACGACCATTGGTGATTTTGCATTTGCTAACTGTACTGAACTTATAAGCATCACCATACCAAAGTCCGTAAAAAGTATGGGTAATGAGACCTTTTATAACTGCAAACAACTTACTATCTATGGCGAAAAGGGCTCCTATGCAGAGAAATATGCTAAGAATCAAAAAATCAAGTTCTCCGTTATAAAAAAATAAAGGTTCCTTATTCGACATGACTAATACTATTTTTTTGTATAAAACTTAAACTTATTCAAACTTATCAGGGAGTTGTCTTCTCACTATCAACAAGTGAAAAACAGCTCCCTTTGTACAACTAGAAGTCATCAAATATCTCTATCTCACCTATTGACTCTACCATTATGGTATACTCTATACTGTAAACGAGCTCAAGAAATACACATATGTGAGGAAATATAACATGTTGAAAATAGGAGATTTTTCAAAACTATCAAGAATTAGTATTCGTATGCTGAGGCATTATAACGAACTTGGTTTGTTAGTCCCAGAAAGCGTGGACGATTTTACTGGCTATCGGTATTACAGCGAAGCACAACTGCCTCTTGCCAGCAAAATAAGAGCGTTAAAGGATATGGGGTTCAGTCTGTCAGTAACAGCTGAAATCCTGAAAACCTACCATGATCCACAAGCCTTCAAACAGTATCTTCTTTTAAAGCAGGCAGAAATATACGAGCAAAAAGAAGCTATCAGCCATCAACTACTCCTTCTTGAAACAACCATTAACCTAATTGGAAAGGATGAGAATGGAATGGAACACACAATAATACTTACAGAGATGCCACGAAGATATGTGGCAAGCTTACGAAAAATTATACCCTCCTATGATAAAGAAGGTATCCTTTGGGAAATGCTTATGAAGGAGTTGGCTCCACAGAATATACAATATGCAAATCCCTGCCATAGCCTTGCAGTTTTTCATGATACAGAGTACAAGGATGTCGATCCAGATGTTGAGATCCAGATTTCCGTACAGGGCAATTATAAAGATACAGTAAATGTTGTATTTAAAACCGTTCCTGCAATACAAATTGCTTCTGCAACCTACAAGGGAAGTTACGCCCAGCTTACCTCTGTGAATCTTGCTGTTGCTAATTGGGTAAAGGATAACAATTATGATTTCAATGGTGCAATGTTTACCATCTATCATGTGAGTCCAGCTCAAACCAGTAACCCGGATGAGCTGGTAACTGAAGTTTGCTTCCCTGTTAAGAAGAAATAGTTATATCCTAAAAGAACGAATAGAGATCTCCATAATGGAATTCTCTATTCGTTCTTTAAACCTTCTTAATTTACATGCTTATCCTTTGATATCACAAAAGATAATTTCTCTATTCTATATATCAATAATCTTACTAATACTTATGCAAGTTTTTATATAAATATCTAAGTTACCTATATTAATAATATCTGACACTTCTAGTTAACTTCATTGTTTTACTTCTTTGTTTTACTTCTTTGTTTTACTTTTAATCTTACTTCTTTCCGCTTCTAACTACTACACTGCCCACGAAGACCAAAGCGCCTAATCCTAACAGACCTGCTAATATTACTAGCCCAGGAACAAGACCCTCATTGTCTTTTGAAAATCCTACGGTAAGTGCTTCTATAAAACTGTCCGCTGCTTTAGGTCCAACTTCAATTAATTGACTTGTGATTTCTTGACCTTGATATAAAACTACAATGTGGTGTGCTCCTGTTTCCAAATCTTCAGGAATATTAACTTCAGCTTCAAAAGAGCCGTCCTCTAAAGATGTCACATTACCTAATTGTCTTCCATCGGAATGAATTTCAATCTCTAGATTAGCAAGGTTTCCTATAAATCCAGTACCAGTAATGATAACTGAACTTCCAACATGAATAAGACTTCCTGTTGTTTCAGTAATTTGTAAGGCTCCCTTAGTATTAATAATAGAGCTAATATCTTCAGCAACAACGCTGCCATCTTC
>JAFACO010000528.1 GCA_023425485.1 Bacillota bacterium | reverse complement strand
AGATAGAGTAACAAGCCCCAATTCCTTTTGTGGCAAGGAATAAATCCATTTGCTGCATTAAATAGCCAGCATTCAGAAGATAACCCTCGCTGTCTTCTGATGATATACATAAATAGTATGGTGCCTTTACATGGAATGGGGTAGAGAAGCCTTGCTTTTCTTCGATATGATTAACAAGTTTAAACTCTACTGCGATATCTTCCATCAGCATGGGAAGCTTATGCGCATATTCCAGGATTTCTGAAATGACATCCCACTCAAGCTTTTCATGTTTAAAATGACGATTCGATTTCCTCGAAAACATTGCATCAAAAGTATTCATTAATCAACCTTCTTCCTTAATCGTTTGCTACATTAGTTTGTCATGGACTTTTTCTTAAAGTGTAAGGGAGATATTCCATAATATTTTTTAAATAGCTTACTGAAATGATACACGTCATCATAACCTACCTGATTAGCAATATTTTTAATACTGCCACCTTCCTCATTGAGAAGAATATCTTTTGCCTTCTCCAGACGAATTTTAATCAAATAGTTAATGGGTGATTCGCCAGTTTCTTCTTTAAATATTTTTGAAATATACACTGGGCTTAGATACATATTATGAGCAATCTGCTCCAGTGATATTTTGTTCTCATAATTTTCATTCAAATAAGTTATGATTCGATTTACAGCGTAGTTCTTGCTGTAGGTTTCAAAGTTATAACCTTTTTGCTCTGGTTTCTCAACATCTGCAATTTCTCGCATGACTAACAGAAGTAACTGCATCAAATGTGCCTTAAACATAAAATACCGGCCTATTTGATTGCTGTCCCTTTCGGCAATCATGGAAAAACAAAGCTTTGAAATCTCCTGCCTTAGCTCCGAGGTGGTATGAAGTACATACCCCTTATCAGGTAACTCAATGGAGTTTGGAGCCATGTTCCTGAATTGAAAGTCAGTAAAACCGAAGATAAATTCTATTGTAGGTTCTTTCTTGTTCACTACAATATGTGTATGCTTTACTCCAGGGTTACATATAATCAAATCTCCAGCTTCTACAGATATTTCCTCACCTTCAATTAAATATTTGCCTTTACCGGATAATACATATGCAAGTTCTGTAAAATCATGATCATGATAAACACCTTCTTCAAGCATCCGGACCTTAGACACATAGAATACGGATGGGTTAAAATCTGTATAAGTTAAGTCATATTCAAGAGCCATAGATCCTCCTATGAACGCTATCAGCGGTATTATTGTAAAATTTATATCATTGGGGAATAGTTGTAAGTTATCACTTTAGTGAATAGTATATCTCACTTATTAAATCTTTAAAATATTATAACATTAGTATATTAAATAGGTAAATGAAATTTTCAAATATTTTTTTACAACCAATAGGCAAAATAAAACTAAATAGGAGAATTATACAAAAACTGGTCTTTAGAAATAGAATAACAAATATCCCCATCAGGAGCTTTAGGAAGATGAGCAAAACGCATAACATTATTAGCTGGATATAACCCTGATTTTTGGAGTACACGGCCTGAACCGGGATTTTCTACTCTATGAAAAGCTTCAAGTTTAGCAATGGAAGTATTGAGAAAAGTATGCTTAATAAAGGCGGATAGAGCCTCTGGAACAATTCCTTTGCCCCAAAATTCTTTTCCAACACAATATTCAATCTCGGCGGTATTTATGTTATCATACAGGCGGCAAAAGCTGATATGACCAATGTTTTCATTTGTGTCCTTCAGAATAATAGCCCATCTATATTGCCGATCCCAAATGGTCAGCAAGTTAGCAATATCTGCTTCATTTGAATAAACTGGTTCGCCATAGCCGCTTTGTACGTCTGGGTCAGAAATCCAGTTTTTTAGCATGCTAGGTATATCTGATTGATAGAACTTGCGTAGTAATAATCTGTTGGTATGTATTAGCAGTGTAGCATCAAAAGTGAGGCTCATGTTTTATTCTCCCTTGTCATTTAGATTGGGTAGTTATGAATGAGACGAGTGAACAACGCTGGAAACTTTTCAAAGCAACCCTTTCTGATTGTAAATAAAAGGGAAAAGCTTGCTTTTGAATGCATTTTGTATCAAAAACTGATATGTAATTTGGTAATATTTTTTAGCGAAAAATAGTTGATTTTAAACTTTTGAAGTCTTATAGTAGCAATGGGACTTATATAGAAGAAATAGGTGGAACCTATTATAAAATAAAACATGACTTAAGTAATAATCTCCATTCAAATATCGACAGAAGGAGATATAATAAAATGACTAGTTGGTACTATTAATTCAGTACCTTCCAAGTTACCTTAGTAAATACAGCCTGGGAGGATTTTTGAAATGACTGCGATGCAATGGTTTTATTCGTTTTTAAAAAAATATCGTAGGAGGCTAATTTTTGCCTCATTTTTAACCACAATATCATGCTTGATTGCGATTGTAAATCCGTATGTATCTGGTATTATTGTGGACGACATTATACTAAAAGGCAACCACGACTTATTACCTATGATGATGGTAATTATGGTGGTTACAACCTTATTCAGAGCAGTAATTAAAAACTGGTTCTTAGTTATCTTTGAGACCTGCTCCCAAGGAATGCTGTATACATTAAGAGACTACGTTTATCGTAAAATGTTGGCGCAGGATTTCAGCTTTTATAATAAAAACCGTACTGGTGATTTAATGTCTCGCCAGACCGGTGATATGGAAGCTATTCGTCATTTTGTGGCATATGTTATATATTCTGTCTACGAAAATAGTTTGCTGTTTGTGATAGCTCTTGTGATGATGTTTGCAGTGGACTGGCGCCTTGCGCTAATCATGATAGCAGTTCTTCCATTAACTGCTTGGGCAACCATTAAGCAGCTAAAAGCTGTTAAGCCAGCCTTTCATAAGATTAGACAGCGTTTTTCAAGCTTAAATACTGCGGTTCAAGAAAATGTAAGTGGTAACCGTGTAATCAAAGCTTTTGCAAAAGAGGATTACGAAATCAGGAAGTTTGAGAAAGAGAATGACGGATATAGAGAAGCAGAGCTTGAAGCGGCAAATATCTGGAAAAAGTATGTACCTATCTTTGAGTTTCTGGCAAATGTACTATCAATTATCCTTTATCTAATTGGTGGTATTATGGTTGTAAAAGGGTACATGTCACTCGGTAAACTTGTAACTGCCAGTGGTTATCTATGGATGTTGAACCAGCCACTTAGACAGGCAGGCTGGCTGGCAAATGATTATCAGCGTTTTGTGACTTCTGTAGAAAAAATATACTCAACTGTAATTGTAGAGCCTTCCATCAAAGCTCCTGAGCACGCCATCTCCACCAAACGGTTCAAAGGAAATATCGAGTTTTCTCATGTAAGTTATCGAGCAGAAGACGATGTTATCCTTAAGGATATTAACTTTAAGATCAAGCATGGTCAGACAGTTGGTATTATTGGTGCAACTGGTTCAGGTAAATCTACTCTGATGAACTTATTATGTCGTTTCTATGACGTTACTTCCGGTGATGTTATCATCGATGGAGTTAATGTAAAGGATATGGATTTATATTCTCTTCGTGATAATATTGGTATGGCAATGCAGGATGTGTTCCTGTTCTCCGATACCATTGAAGGAAATATTGCATACAGTAGACCAAATTGCAGTTTTGAAGAAGTGGAAGCAGTAGCAAAGATTGCAAACGCCCATAACTTCATCCTTCAAATGCCGGATGGGTATGACACGATTGTTGGTGAACGAGGTGTTGGTCTTTCAGGTGGTCAAAAGCAGAGAATATCCCTTGCCAGAGCACTCCTTAAAAATCCTTCCATTATCATTCTGGATGATACTACTTCAGCAGTGGATATGGAGACGGAGACCCAGATTCAAAATGAACTTGGTGCTTTAAATCAAAATCAAACAGTATTCATTATTGCCCATCGAATTTCTTCTATTAAAGATGCAGACCAAATTCTTGTACTGGATAATGGCTGTATTATTGAAGCGGGTAATCATGAGGAATTATTAGAGAAGAATGGCTACTATGCGACAGTGTTCCACCATCAGTATGGCGATTTCAACTCTTTGACAGCAAAGGAGGTGCACTAAAGTGGCAAGAAATAAATATGATATAGACGAAACCTTACAATCTGAATTTAGCTTTAGTCATTTTAAAAGACTTGCAACCTACATAAGGCCTTATCGTAAGGATATGATTTTTACTATAATATTGAATACCATTTCAGCTGCACTTGGTATGGTAACACCTATTTTCCTTATGATTATTATGGACGATTATATTCCGGCGAAAAATATTAAGGGAATTATCTGGATTAGCATTCTCCTGTTAGTAATTTATTTGGTTATTTCATTTATTATTGCAGCCAAAACCACCATTACCTCGAGACTTGGTCAAAACATTATACATACCATTCGAAGTGATATCTTTCGTCATTTGCAGGAACTGCCATTTTCCTATTATGATGATAAGCCACATGGTAAAATACAGGTTCGTGTTGTAAATTATGTGAATGGTTTAAGTGATTTGTTATCCAATGGTATTGTAAATACAATTACAGACTTAATCAGCTTATTCTTTATCGTTGGTTTCATGCTATACATCAATGTAAGATTAACTTTAATCTGTATGGTGGGTTTGCCGTTGCTTATGGCAATGATCTTTATTATAAAGAAGAAACAGAGGGTGGCTTGGCAGCAGTCCAGCAATAAGTCCTCCAATCTAAATGCCTATAT
>JAFACO010000505.1 GCA_023425485.1 Bacillota bacterium | reverse complement strand
GCCTATATCCAATTATATATAGCATCTCTTTATGAACTCCTTGAGAGAAACCTCTTAATTCTTCTCCTTTATTATCATTAAAAAAGAGCGATTTTGCCAGCCATCCCTCTTCTGCATTTCCATCTTTTGTTGATTCTGTAAGCACATAATTGATATACTGTGTAAACTCAGTAAAGTATCCTGTAAATAATTTTACCCCGACGATAGGATACCACAATCCGCTTATTTTACCACTATTGGTACCAGAGGATCTATAGTAAGATAGGGTTACTCTTTCTGTGCCATAATAATAGCGTATATCTACATCAATTAATCCAATCATTCGATGAGGTACTCTTGTAAAAATATTTGCTCGAAAGCTATCTTCATGTATTTTAATTATTTCTTCCATATTTCTCATCAACATTCTCCTCCATAATTGATTATCAAAATAGCTCAACGAATTAAAAAAAGCTACCATGTGATTTTATTCATTTAAAATCACATGGCTCCTCTATTTAATTTCTGTTCTTCATTAAATTCAGTTGTTGCCTAATTTCAGGGATACTATGGTATGTTTTTTCAATACCCATAAGTCTCAGTAGTAATGTTTTTTCCTCTGTATTTAGGTCAAGCTCTTTATACCACGGGCGATCTAACTTACTAGTATTCTGATAGGATGTGTAGTATAGATGAATTAAAAAATCACCGATATACCAGTAATCCAAATCATTTGTATAGCGCTCTGTATCCATGATTCTTGCAAGACCAAAATCTATCAGTGAAAGTTCCTTATTCTCTTTTCGTATGACATTAGGCAATCGAATATCTCGATGAACAATGTTATGATTGTGTAAAATCTCTGTTATATCCAACAATTGCTCGCATATCCCGTATATTTCTTCTCTTTTGAATTGATGACCATCCCTGCGAAGAATGTCTTCAAATACTTCACCTTCTATATACTCAAGTATATAGCCTTCACTGTAATCATCCTTATAATTAGCTATGAATTTTGGAAAGTAAGTGTATTGCAACCTCTTTAATGTCATTTCTTCATAAAACAGTTTATTACTGTTCTTTTTGGAGATTCTCTTCTTTAATTGCTTTATCACATATTTTTTATCATCTTTATCTACAGCCAGGTATACAATTCCATACTGTCCTTCACCTAACATTTCCTTAATTGTATACCCGACCATTTGATCGTTCTCTAGGTAGTATTTATCTTTATTTAACATATTAATTATAGAAAAGCTCATAGGCACTAAATGATTAACTAATATCTACTGTTACGCCTGCTTCTAGATCTGCTCCTTGATCTTGAGCGACTCCTTGATCTTGAATGACTTCTTGACCTTGAATGGCTTTTTGACCTTGAGCTTTCATGCGATTTCGAACGTGATCTGCTTTTCGACCTACTACGGGATCTGCTGGCATTCGATCTACTACTACTTCCTGAACCGTAATAACTATACCCTCTATCACTTCTGTTATAGCTCATACAATCACCTCACTTTGAATATATTTGTAATAGTATAAAATTATACTATTCATTATTATGATATTCAAATTTCGACAATATGTGACGTTCCATCTCAATATGTTGCAAATTAAGGTTTGAAACTACTTTTTCTTTATGTAAATAGTAAGAGCTGAAAGCTTATAGGACAAATATGTCCTTCTGCTTCCAGCTCTTCTCTATAAGATTAAGCTATAACTTTTTAATTAAAATAGTAGTTAACAATATATTGTCGGCGAATCATATCCTTGCAGGCTTTTTTTGCTGCTGCTTTGTCTTTAAAGCTCATAGTTATCAAGTAATATTTTCCTTTGCTCGTAACCTTAACATTGGCAGTATCATATTCCTGTTTAAATATTCTTGCAACTATATTTGCATACTTTTCACTACCGATTAATCCAAGACGGATATCACTCTTATAATCTTGTGCTTTACGGGTAATTTTTATCGTATATACCTTGGTTGACTTTCCATTCTCTGCTGTTACCTTAAGGTATACTGTATTAATTCCTTCTGTTAGGTTAAGCTTGTGATTGGATATCTCCTTCTTTAAGGATTTATCACTATAAAGCTTATAGGAAGCATTATTACTTACCTGTGCTTTTACAGTAAGAGATGTCTTTTCATTATCAACTGTCGCTGTAATGGTACTTCCTTTTATTACTGTATTTTCGTTAATCATTACTTTTGTTATTTCAGATATGGAAGATTTATTTCTAGTAATAGTTAACTTATATAGTTTAGTTGATTTGTCTTGTGCTGTTACTTTAATGTAGCTTGTATTAACACCGGTGGTGAGCTTTAACTTACCGTTAACAGCTTCCTTCTTTAAGTCTTTATCAAAGTATAGCTTCCATGCTGCCTTATCACTTACTTTCACTTTTACAGTAATACTGCTTATTTCATTTGCTACGGTTGCAGTGATATTGCTTCCCTTAATAACTGCATTCGTTGGTACGGTAATCTTGGTGATTTCTTTTTCTGTAGATTTTAAGAAAGCATCTGTTTTAACTACAGTGAAGATACTGAATTTTGTAATGTGGAAACTAATTCCGTATTGACCCTTTTTATATTCTACAAGTTCGCCCTGCACCAACTCTTTGTCACCGTCAGAATGCTCAATATATACAGCTAATTGCTTTAATAAAGCTTCCTTTTCCGTAGATTTGGTTGGAATAACGATGCCTGTTAATGGTAAGGTTATTACAGTATCAGCGGATGGCATGTTTGTTTCAATGGTAATCGGATTACCAATTACTGATGCCGTTACATTTTCGTTATTACTTACAAGAACTGCATTCCTTTTTGCCTGATCCGAAACTGCCTTTTTCTCTGCTTCGTTTTTAACTGGTACTAAACGGAAATACAAGTCATCTGCCATTAATTTACTAGCATTATTTACACTATCTTTTGATAAATTGATTTTTGCTTCTTCTGTATCAATTTGAAGATTAATCTTACCTTTGGCCAAAGTTCCTAATGAAGTAGCAGGAATGTAAATGTTGGTCTCCGATACCTCATCCTTTGCTTCAGGTATTACAATTCTTGCTGTATCTTTACCTTCAGCTTTTAACTTCTGAACCGTTTCAGTTGCTTTTTCTTTATCATAAGTAACTTTATCGGACTTCTCTCCGTTGTCATTTGTGGTTCTCTCAATTGTAATCTGTGAAGCAACATCATTTGTATTACCTTGTTTTACATCAACTGTAATCTGTTGTGTACCAGTTGATGGTACTGGTGTAATTGATGGCGTTGGTGTGGCTGTTGGTTCTGGTGTAGGTGTTGGTGTAATTGATGGTGTTGGTTCTGATTCATTCGGATTACTTCCATTACCACCATTTGAAGCTGCGGTAATTGTAATTGTAAAGTCCTGCGTGTAAGGTCTTTCAATAGATATTCCATCTATAATTGTTGCTGTTACTACTACGATTCCAGCCGCTGTTGTAGACAGAACATTACCAGTCCTTGTTGCTCCTGTGGTTCCTGGATTTTTAATACTCCATACGATTGTCTTGTAAGTTGCATTTGCAGGTACTACAGTGCCTGTTAAGGTCACTGACGTTCCCGCAGTAGCTGTGGTTGGCACCCCAGTAATGTTGGTTACTTCTTTAATAACTGGCGGTGCCTCATTTACTGTTATAGTAAACTCTTGTGTATAAGGCATTTCTATGGAAATACCATCTACTATAGTCGCAGTTACAACTACGGTTCCTGCTGCTGTTGTGGATAGTACATTACCATTCGTTGTTGCTCCCGTCGTTCCAGCGTTTTGAATGCTCCATACGATTGTTTTGTTAGTTGCATTTGCAGGCACTACGGTTCCAGTTAAGGTCACATCCGTTCCCGCAGTAGCTGTCGTTGGCACCCCAGTAATACTTGTTACTGCATTAATAACGGGAGGTGCCTCATCTACAGTAATTGTAAAGTCCTTTGTATAATGTGTATATGCAGAAATTCCATTTTCAATGGTCGCTGTAACAATTACAGTTCCTGCTGCTTTGGGGGACAGAACATTACCAGCACAGGTAGCTTCTGTAGTTCCAGGGTTCTTGATACTCCATGTTATTGTCTTAAAGGTTGCATTTGCCGGAGCTACAGTTCCTGTTAGGGTAAGATTTGTTCCTGCTGTTGCTGTCGTTGGTACCGCCGTAATATTTGTTACAGCTGCTATAACAGGAATAAGCTCCTGACCTGCAATAAGCGCTCCGGTGGTATCATTGAGACGTGGAAAATTGCCTCCTGAATAATCCCATGGACTCTGTGTTAAAGTTATTGGAAATCCAGCTTCCTCACAAAGTTGCAGAATTGTTCTGGATACCCCGTTTACTTTATCAGTATCATCGCCGATAATCTCTGGTGTTACTCCATTCACCTTTAACACCATATTTGCAGCTGCAACATTTCCAGTGACAGTACTATTATCTATTCTTCCACATACACGTCCAACCAAATTCTGCCCGCTAACGCTAGAATTAAGTGCCGCACAGTTTTCCAGTGTTCCACTGCCAGTAATAAAGCCAGCCACACCGCCAACATTTTGTCCCGGGATAGCACCGTTGACATCACCCAAAGCATAGCAGTTTTTCACCGTTCCACCGCTAAGAGTGCCAATCACACCTCCAATATTAGTTATTCCTGAAACCGTAACGGAAGTATAGCAATTATTAATTGTAAATGGTGGTGAAGTTACACCTACTAAACCACCGACAACCGCTCCACCACTAATCGAACCGGTAACATAGCAGTTTTGCACTGTACTACTTGAATTAATATATCCAGCTATACCACCGACAGCACTATAACCTCTAATATTTACGTCTTTAACGCCCAAGTTTTGTATTGTTCCATTGTAAACAATGCCAAAAAGTCCTTGAAAATTATCTTGTATACGATTAATAGTTAGTCCTGTTATCTTGTGACCCTTACCATCAAAGTGACCCTTGAAGCTGTAAGTATCCGTGTTTCCGATTGGCACCCAACCGGAATTATTCGCATATTGTGAAAGGTCGATATTATTGGTAAGTATGTAATATTTCGTATTGTAGTTAGCATTATCTGCTGAGTTGTTTATCAATTCTGCAAAGTTTTTTAACTCCTCAGCAGAACTAATTAAGTAAGGGCTATCTTGTGAGCCATCGCCCCCTGAAAAGGGACCACGTGGGAGAACTGTGACTTTTACTACATTTGTTTTAATATTGTCCGCTCCAAGTGCACTAATTTCACAGTAGTAATAATAGTTTCCTACGGACAAATTATTCGGAATATAAAACACATCGCTGGTAGCTCCAGATACTGCCGTTCCATTGTTGCTGCCGTCCTCACTGGAAAACCATTGATAGTTACGTGCAATATTATCCGTTGCACTTGTCCATACTGATACATTTCCGGATATTAATCCTTCTGTTACTTCTAAATCTTTCGGTTGACTGATGATAGAAATAACAGGTTTAGTTTTTCCCTCAAATTTTACAGTAGTAAATCCATCATAAGAAGATTTGACTATAATACTTTTATCAGATAACCCCCCTGTAACCAACTTATCGGAAGGATCAACATTCCATTTTCCTTCTAAATCGGTGGAAAAACTTACTGTATTAAAGGGGGTAGGGATTTGCCCGCCACCGTCTATAAATATTATACTTCCTGAACCAGACACCTTAATAGGGTAAGTAGACTTAATTGCTTTGCTACTATTTCTATTAAAGGTATAGACACCTCCACCTTCAGCCGTAAACTCGCCTGAACTATCAAATGTGAAGTTAGTGCAATTAATACCATTGCCTGTTATACCATTGTAACTGCCTCCACCATCGACGTACATGTTACTACTACCTCTTAGTGTAAGGTTTGAACATTGAACTGCGTTAGCTCCGTCGCCGATAAGAGTACCTCCGACACCTCCACCCGCAAAGACTCTGCCAGCTTCTAATGTAAGGTTGCTTACGCAGTATATACCATTCCCGCCAAGGGCATTTGAACCATCACCTCCAACAGCTTCCAATTCACTCACATTGCTGATTGTAAAGTTTATACAGCGAAGAGCTATTGCACCATTACCGGTACCGCCATTCCTTCCACCATGGCCACCGTACACATATACAGTTCCTGAATTAAGCGTAAAATTTCCATTACAATAAATTCCAACGCCTCCATCCTGCTGCCCATTACCCCCCCTAAAGGTTAATGTACCAGTGCTGTCAATTATAACGTTATTGGCTAAAACAGCCTCCATGCCGATATTTGTTCTTTCAATACCATTGACATTCAGATTACCTGATCCGCTGATGGTAAGATCCATTGTAGTTTGTATTACTCTTGCATTACTTTCAAGCTCTACCAAACCCTCAATAACTAACTCGGATGTACTGCCAAACATAATATTAGGTTCCAGATAAGCAGAAAGAGAAATATCTCTTAAAATTAATCTCATATTATTTGCGTTACATTGAATTGCCAGAGCCTGCTTAATAGCAGAATTACCTTCAATTGTTAACTCTGTAATAGCCGCAGGAATAGTTATTCTGCCTACCAAAGTTGTAGTTTCGGTGATTTGCAAGGTATCACCGCTTTTTATCGTACCATCTCCCAATTTTTCAGCCAAGTCAGTCCAAGCTATATTTGCTTCTGTACTGGAAGAGTTAGACACGGTATAAATACTTCCTACCGTATTAGTTATTCTCTGTACCGATTCCATTTCGGTTACGGCTTCGTCCACGATTTCTTCGTTTGAGATTTCTTCGTTTGAGATTTCTTCATTTGAGATTTCTTCGTTCGTACTTACTTCGTCTACGATATCTTCGTATACAGTTTCTTCGTCCGTATTTACCACCACGGTATTAGCCGCTGCTGCTATTGGCATCATCCCCAGTAACAGGATAACAGACATTGCGATTGCCAAAAGTCGCTGGGGTAGTTTTTGATAGTTCATGATTCTTTCCTCCTTGAAATTTTGCGTTGATAGTTACCTATTTTTTAAGCTATACTTTCTACTAACACATCGCATTATTATACAATTATCCTCTAAACAAAAAATAAACAGACATAATTCGACCACCGATATTTATAACATAGGTCGAATTATGTCTGTTTATTTTGTTTTCGCTATATTTAAAACATAAGACTTGGTTTAATATAAAGGTTTTCTCAAACCCACTGACAGAGATTTCAGTGTTGGATCAGCAGTTTCATCAGAAAGAATTTGTTCCAGCTTTAATCTTACTTGCTTCGCTTTTTGTTCCTTACCACTTTTCATATAGTTAGAGATTAAGTTTCTATTTGCCATTTCATGGTAGGGATTCAGATCAAGTACCCGTAAATACATACATTGTGCTTTTTCGTGCTGTTCCTGATCTTCTAATTGCTCAGCTGATTTTAGCAAATTAAATATAAGCCTTTCTTCCAGTACATGCGCCTTAGCAAAGGACCATTCATAGATTTTACCCTGAAACAATTCACCACGATATAGTTCATTCAGCTTTTCAAGAGTCTGCTTTGTATTCCATGCACCTTTTTGTAGCCGTTCAAACTCATATAGATCACAAAAAACCTTTTTTGTGTCAATGGAGATCTGACGATGTGTGGTAATTAAACAATTCTCCAACCCATATTGCTGCAGAGCTTTGCGGATATAATATATTGTAGAGTTGATGTTTTTAAGGGCTTTTTCTGGCGTGAATCCATCCCATAGTGTATCGGCTATTTCATCACGACTAACACTGCCTTTACAAATTATAAACGCAAATAGCTCTTCTACCTTTGGTGAACGCCAATTGATTATATCTCCATTCTCTTGATGCGCTAAAACCCTAAAACCTCCAAAGCAAGTTACGAATAAATGTTGTTCTTTGCTTTTTGGGGGTTTCATCAATCGATTTACTGTTTTTGCAAGTCGTTCTCGGCTGATGGGTTTCAACAAATAATCCACCGCCTCTAATTCAAAGGCATCCACTGCATATTCCTCATAACCGGTAACAAATACCACCTTTACAGTGCTACCCTGTTCCAATAGAATGTTTGCAAATTCCATTCCATCAATTTCAGGCATACTAATATCCAAAAAAACCAAATCCACATGATTTTCTTCTATATACTTCAACGCTGTTGTAGCAATACCGAACGTACCACATAATTCTATAATATCAAGTTCTGCTAATAAATTGGCAAGGCGGTTGCGGGCTAACTCTTCGTCATCTACGATTATCGCTTTTATAGTCGACCTCCCCCTTTCTTATAAATTTCTTTATTCGAGTTTCATCTTTAAACAACGGAAGGGTGAAAGAAACCTGTGTGCCCTTCCCCTTTTCACTAAATACCTTCAATTCTCTGCTATAGAGCATTTTCAAGCGTTGATTGATATTCCATACACCAATTCCTCTTTCTTTGAGGTTTTCCTTTAATAAACCTCCAAGCTTTCCTTCGTCCATCCCTACACCATTATCTGATATCGTAAAGACAGCTTCATTGACCTCTTGCTTAATCGATATTACTACTGTTCCGCCTGCAATGTTATCCATTAGCCCATGCCTTACCGCATTTTCTACCAATGGTTGTAAAACAAGAGGCGGTATCGATAGATCCAAGGTCTCATCAATATCATATTCTACCTTCAGTCGATCACCAAAGCGTGTTTTCTCTATATATAAATATGCCTCCAGCAACTCTAGTTCCTTTTTTAGTGTGGACATAGAATCCATTCGTTTAAAATCAAAACTTCGGCGAAGGTATTGGGATAACTCTAATACTACATTCTCCGCCTTTTCCGGCGCAGATTGGCAAAGTGACGCAATAGAATTGAGGGCATTATAAAGAAAATGCGGATTAATCTGTGCACGCAAGAAGGCGATTTCCGCTTCCTGTGTTCGTTTCACAGAAGTCTGTAAGTTCTTTAGTGCAGCAAAATATTGCATTGATAACAGTAATAACATTACAGCAGAAAAAATCATAATATATACTTGAATAAAGCTGGAGCTGTTCTTAAATCCAAGTGAGAATAGAATTGAGTCCGCGGAATACTGGTTAACCGATAATATTGCCAAAAAAAGCAGTAAACCTTCTGCTGTTCTAATATATAAGATGATTATCCTTATTAATAATACCAATAAAATGACTGTGTTACAAATCATCACAAGCATATGTATTTTGTAATAGATATGAATTGGAAGTACCACCACCGCCAATAAATAGCCCCCGTAGGCAATCGTAATAAATTTATCAGAACGAATTGGCAAGAGACCTTTTTCAAACCTATGAAAGATCCAGATCATCACAATAAAATTAGCCGACAAAAAGAAATCCTTCATTTTAAAGACCACCGTAAAAGGAATTTCCGGAAGTAAAAGCAGCAAAGGTCGTTGATCTGTTAATCCATTTCCAACTGCAAAAAGAAAGCAAAACATAGAAAATAGCAAAAGTAAATACTCCTTAAATCCCCTAGCCTTTGCAACAACAAAGAAAATCAGATTCAACAAAGCGACTGTACACAAAATGATAAAAACTGCAAAACCAAGTAATTGATTCTTTTGGTGCTGTTGTAACATGGCTGAATCTCTACCAAGCTCTAAAGAAACCGGTATTCCGGAATTCATATATTCATAATTAGCAACTTGAACAAGTATTTCAATTCTGCCACCATCACTGTTAAAAAAACCTATTTGAGGTGTATTCCCAGACTTGTAATCCGTTGCCTGATAAGCTGGTACTCCGTCAGAAAGCAGCTCTATTCCATTAACATAGATTTTACTTGAGAATCGTGCATTACCCTTTTTTAGTCCAAGTACTCCCTGATACGGAATATTTTCCAAGATGAGACGATAGGTAGCACAGCCAAAGACTGTCATCTTTTTCTCTTGAAACATCTTCCTGTTCCACAACCCCGGTACAGACATATAACCAGTCAGTTCTTGCTTGTCCATATTAGAAGTCAAAAAATCCTCTGGAGTCAATAGTTGCTCCCAGTAAAATTCCCATTCCCCATCCAAGGGAATAATATCCACTTTATTCACATCCCAATCAGAAAGATCCATTCTACCATTAGCAGCCAGAAATCCACTGGCTTCTTCTTTTTTACGGTCAGGCAGAGAAAAAAGCAGTACTAAAATAGATGCAAGTGATATTATGAATACTACCAGTGACCTCTTAATCAATTCATAACCTCCATTCGGTGTCTTTTTTCAGTCGTTTTTATTATATTGCATAAGTGTTTTATTTTCAATTCAATCCGCAGGATGTTTTTTTAATCCAACAAAAAAAGAGACAGATTTATAAAAATCCATCCCCTTTTTCAGTGTACCATGAACTTATATGCCACTACTTTCTATCTCTTGCGCTGAAGCAATTTCCTTAGCAGAAATTGATCTGCTACTTTCTCTTCCTCGAGCAAATAATACTCTGTAGTACAATAAAGAAACAAAGCATTGCTGCACGAGTTATCTGCGGCCACCAAGGGTCCTGACTTCCTATTGCTGTTACCACCAGAAGTACAATTCCACTTGTTAACACTCCAAATAACGTACCAAAGATATTCCCTACCCCACCGGTTAATAACGTACCTCCAATGATGGAAGCCGCAATTGCATCCATTTCAAGACCGGTTGCCTGTTGCACCGAACCAGATCTTGTATGAAAGAGATAAAGAAATCCGCCGATACCTGCAAGTAATCCACAAAGCAAATGTGCATTAAATCTGGTTCTCTTTACGTTAATACCTAGCATTAATGCACTTTGCGGATTTCCACCCACAGCATAAAAACTACGTCCAAGCTTTGTCTTCTTAAGCAAGAAATACATTAATAGTACGATAATTAAGGCGATGACAACGCCATATTCCAGCTTTGATTGAATAAAAACACCTTTCTTATTCACGTCACCTAGAAAGGGTATCAGAATACGAGCACCTGATAATTTTTCGAAACCAGCATTGTTAACCTGAATTTGATTTACTTCAATTA
>JAFACO010000476.1 GCA_023425485.1 Bacillota bacterium | reverse complement strand
CAATTGAATGGAAGAATAACTCCAATCATTTAAAATCACTAATAGAATTCACTAAGAAACAAAATGAAAAATTAAAAGAAATGAATGCAGAATTAACAGAGGCAAAGTTCAGTCTGGTTCAATCTGAGAAAATGGCTGCAGTTGGTCAATTAGCTGCTGGTATCGCGCATGAGATCAATAATCCAATGGGATATGTCAGCAGTAATTTTGAATCCCTATCTGTTTACTTTAGTCGTATTACAGACTTCATACAATATACTATGAAGAAAATGGAGCCGAATATCAGTGTCGAAAATCAAGCACTTAGAAATATCGCAATTGATATAAATGCTCATTATAAAACTCTTAAACTTGACCATATTATGAACGAGCTAACCGACCTATTTACAGACTCCATCTCTGGCATTAAACGTGTCACTGATATTGTGCAATCCTTAAGGGCATTTGCCAGACCCTCTGCGGATGATGAAAAGAGCACAAACCACCTCCTTGATCTCATTAATCAGGTTATTTTAATTACAAAAAATGAAGTTCGTTATCTCGCAGAAATAGAGCTTAAGGTTGCTGATGATATTCAGCTTTACTGTAACCGGGTTCAGATCTGCCAGGTTTTTGTAAATATTATAATAAATGCAGCCCAAGCCATTGGCTTACAAAAGAATGAGCAGCTGGGTAAAATCATTATCACAGCAAAGAAGATTATGGGAAAAATTCTTATTTCCTTCCATGATAATGGACCCGGTATCTCAAAAGAGAATATGACCAAAATATTTGAACCCTTCTTTACAACAAAAGAAATTGGAGAAGGTACGGGTCTCGGACTAAGTATCTCCTATGATATTATTGTAAACAAGCATCATGGTAACATTCGAGTTGATAGTGAATTGGGTATTGGTACAATCTTTACGATTGAATTACCCATCGTTACAATTGACTAATAACATAATAACTTATATCCCTCTGGAGATTGATAATCGGTGGTATAAGGCTGACCCAAAGGAATAATTATAATTAATATATTATTCACTACAGATAGCTGACAAGATAACAATCTTATAATGGATTTTTCAAATGCAAAAGATACTAATAAAGGAAAGGATGAAGGGGTATGAAACGGATTTTAGTAGTAGATGATGAGGTACAAATTCTAAAAGCCATGACTAGGATGTTTATGGATACTGATTTTGAGGTCCTGACTGCTGAAAGTGGTGCTGAAGCATTAGAGTTAATGAAGGCTAACGAAATTGATATGATTATTAGTGATATGCGTATGCCAGTTATGGATGGTTATAAATTACTTAGCATAATAAAAGAGCAGTATCCTAGAGTTATTCGTATTATTCTAAGTGGATATGCAGAGGAAAAGCCAATGTTTCGAGCTCTCCTCCACAATGTTGCACGACTTTATGTGTTTAAACCCTGGAATAATGCAGAGCTTCTGCAAAAAATTAATAAGTTATTTGCGGTTGATCTTGCCCTAAATTCTAATGAATTAATGAAACGTATTGAAGATGCAAATTGTGCCTGTGATCTTACTGACAGTTGTAAAAATCTATTATCAAAAATTAAAGACGAGGACCTGGATGTCCTTATTACTGAAATTGAAAAAGATGCCGAGGTCTCAGAGCTACTTTTACAGGTATCTAAAACCGGAATTTATGGTGTCATGCCCAATAATGTTAAGCAAGCTGCAACCTATATTGGCATTCATAATTTGAAAAGTTTTCTACATTGGGCTTGTGTTGTTACTTCCTTTGATGATTCGAAAAATGATACTATTAATCCAGAAATACTCACGAGGCATGCCTACTTAACCAATCGCATTTTCCTATTTTTTTATGAAGCATTTCTTCACAAGCAACCACCAGAAGCCACCTTATTTGCTGGTCTCATTCATAATGTCGGCTTAATGCTTCTATTAAAAAGTATTCAATCAGAATCCAGTACAAAGAAGGTGTTTTTGACTCCGCAGGATTATATTGAATTAGAGAATAGCGAATATGAAGTGTTTCACCAGGAGGTTGGTGCTCACTTTCTGGATGAATGGGATTTACCATTCCCATTGCATGAGGTGACCTTATACCACCACCGTCCATTAGATGCGAGTATTGTTACAAATGAGTTAGTATGTGCTGTTCACATTGCACAGTCTTATGCTTGGAAGGCTATAACGGGTGAGGAGCATACCCTGATTCACACGGATGTTTTTGAAGCACTGGGAGTTTCTGTGGATGACTTTGAAAGACGACTTGCCCGGTATTTAAAGTAGAAGGTACCAATATCCTCCGCTAATAAAACCAAACTAGATCAAAAGTGTGCTATGCACACTCTCGCGTTCAAACATTTTTAAAGCACACCTTTTGCTCCGCGCGCGTAGCTGCGCATCATTAGCCCAAAGGGCTTTTTATATAATAGGGAATTCCAAGGAATTTCCTATTATATAAAAAACAGCTTCCTAACGCACATTTGACTGTAGTTTCTACTATCAGCTGGTGTACTATTGGAGGCTGTTATTTTTGTTAAAATGTATTTTTACTTTATAAACTTTAATTCGCTATTAGTCCTTATGAAAGTAATACAATCTTTTTGCTATGATACAGTAACTAAATTTCTCTCCTGCTCTACTGCTGCTTGGGCAAGTAAATTAAGATAGTTCCAAGGACGATCAAAGTGCGGTTGGAAGAAGAAATCCACATAAGCCAGATCTTCAATCGTCATATGATTTTGTATTGCTAAAGACAAGGTATTTGCAGATTGAGTAATATCATATTTTGACATTACCTGACCGCCTACAATGCGATTAGTTCCAACTTCATAAACCAACTGCATCCAAACCTCCTGTGTTGTTGGCATAAATTCCGGTCTGTAATTATCTTTAACCAGCACCGAACGTACATTTAACCCGAAAGCCGGTGCACTACCAACAGTAACTCCTGTAGAGCCGATATTGTAGCCAAATAAAAGTAAGCCTGACGTTGACTGTGTTCCTCTGTATTTTACTGTGGGCTCTTTTATATTTTTACCTATCAACATACCCATACGGACAGCATTGGTAGCTAACGGAATATATGCCTGCCCATCGTTCGGATTATAATGTACTGCACAACTGTCTCCGGCTGCATAGATATCCTTATCACTGGTTCTCATATACTCATCCACGATAATTGCGCCGTTTGGCAGCATATCTACCTTACCCTTTAACAACTCATTGTTTGGTCTGAAGCCAACACAAAGGATTACCAAATCTGCTTTGTATTCTCCATGAGTAGTTACAACACTGGTTACTTTGCCCTCTTCGTCTGCCTTAAAACTCTGCACCGCTTGATTGAGTGCTAGTGTTACTCCTCTATCTTTTAAGTCCTGTTCCAAAACATCTGTAAACTCTTTATCCAGGTACTTATTCAGGATTCGATCTAACCCATCAATTATAGTAACCTCTTTGCCGGATTCATGAAAGGCTTCTACAAGTTCAATACCAATATACCCACCACCAACTACTACAATTTGTTTCGCGGCACATGCACTTTCAATGATTACCTTCGCCTGGTCATAATTTTTACACAGTAATACATTCTTATTATCAATACCCGGAATCGGGGGAATGATTGGCCAGGACCCTGTTGTATTTACTAATTTATCGTAGGATTCCTCAATTTCTTTTCCAGTTACTAGGTCTTCTGCAATAACTTTCTTCCCCGTCGTATCTATACTTTTTACATTGTGACGTATTTTTATGGTAGCTCCCAGCTTTGCTAGTTCCTCCGGACTGGAATAAAATAAGGAAGCTGCATCCTTAACCACACCACCTACATATAAGGCAATTCCACAGGACAAAAAGGATATATTATCATTACGTTCAAAAACGGTGATCTTAGCCTCTGGGTTCTCTTTTAATATTGTTTTTACTGCACTGGTACCTGCATGTGTACAACCTATTACTACAACTTTCATATATCAACCTTCCTTTCTAGGTATCAGCAACCTTAGGTTACTGACATATAGGCCAAAAACAAATATACATAGATACACTCCACTTTGTGAAATTATCTACAATTCACTCCAGCCTTGAACACAATCTGTTTATTCTATCTGACTTTTTCTAAGGATATTACATTTATTATATTAATTTAAACTATTTAAATAACAGTAATCATTACTATTATAGGTCGATTATATAATATTCATGCATTTTTTCATATAGTAAATTTTCATAGTTATTGATTGACTGTATTGATTTATTTTATACAACTTTACTTCCCACCTAAACATATGAATGGGAGTTAAACATGTCCTGTTAAAAGTAAATTATATACCTGCTACTTATTTTCATCGATTTAAAAACAGAATATTTACACTTATTTTGTTGATAGAATTTTCTTGCCAAAAAACAGCGTAAGAGTTATTATGAACATAGTTCACTAAAGGGAGAATCTATGCCAAAAATATACGATGATTTAAAAGAAACAATAGTTCTCAAGGCTAAAATGATAATTGTTTCAAAGGGATACAGTAAATTAAGTATGCGTGAAGTTGCCAAAGCCTCTGGGATTGCAGTCGGTACTATTTATAATTATTTTCCGACAAAAGATAACTTGATGTCTGAGCTAATGTATCGGTACTGGTTAGAGTTCATAGCAGCAATTCACCAGGCGCAGCAAGAAGATTGCGAATTATTTGAAAAATTCCGTAAAATCTATCAGCTTCTGGAATCCTTTCTGGACACTTTTAAGGACACCTGGATTAAACTCAATGGTGTTGAAAAGGGAATGACCAAGGAACATTATAAGCAAAAACAGGAAGTTGTTGATATGTTTGTAACTATTCTGGAAGATGCAATAAGAAAGCATAAGGCAGAAAATCACAGCATCACAAAGCCAGAAATCAATGACCATGAACTGGCAAGTTTTATTGTACAAAATTTTATGTTGATTGCTCAAATAAAGCAATTTAAATATGATACCTTTGAATTGATTTTGAAAAGCTATTTTTTATAGTAAGCCAACAGTAAGAAGTTATTAAATTTTTTAACATTAAATGAACATTGTTCAGAAAGAGAGGTTTTATGGTACAAAAAAAGCATACTACATTAATTTTAATTTTATTTTTATTGGGAATTTTCATGGGTGCCATCGATAATGGAATTGTATCACCTGCCAGAGAGATTATTCAAAACAGCTTTTCTGTATCAAAAGGGACCGGAGCTTGGATGATTACCATTTATACTTTGGTTTATGCTGTCTCAATGCCAATCAGCTCAAAATTATCCGATACCCTTGGCAGAAAGAAAATGTACATCTTTGGGATTGTTATTTTTGGAATTGGTTCAGCCCTTTGTGGTTTTAGTAATTTTTATGGTAATTTTACTTTTTTTCTTATTGCCAGAGTTATTCAGGCAATTGGTGCAGGTGGTATTCTTCCAATCGCTACTACTGTAATCGGTCAATCCTTTCCTCCTGAAAAAAGAGGTACTGCATTGGGTTTAGTTGGCGCAGTATATGGTGTAGCAACTATTGTGGGTCCGACTCTTGGAAGTACTCTGATTGATATTGCAGGTTTGGAAAACTGGGGAGTTATCTTCTTTATTAATGTACCTATTTGCATTGTGACATTATTCTTATCAACTGTAATGGAAGAATCAAAAACCGCAATAAAGAATAGATTAGATATTGCTGGTGCCCTAATTCTCGCCGCTATGATTGCCAGCCTATTATATGCCCTGACAAATATGGACTTTTTTCATATCCTTAGCAGCTTACAGCAATTAAAGGTATACCCTTTCCTTATTGTATTTATACTTTTAATTCCTATCTTTATCCTGGTAGAGCAAAGAGCAGCCGACCCTGTTTTATCCATCAAATATTTCAAGAATCGTGAAATAGTTACCATCTTTATTATCGCTTTTATCATTGGAATTGGCATGATGGGTATGGTGTATATGCCTCAATTTGCAGAAAATACCTTGAAGTTAAAAAGTGGTTCCGGTGGTTATCTGGTCACTTTACTTGCTGTATTCTCTGGTATTGCATCTCCCCTTAGCGGAAAACTTCTTGATAAAAAAGGTGCGAAGTTAGTACTTATCATTGGTTTTTTCTGCACAGCAGCTGGTACCCTGGTTCTTGGCTTGATTGCTGCTAAAACTCTGACTTTTGTCACCGTTTTAATCGGGCTTGCATTGATGGGCTTTGGCGTAGGATTTACTATGGGACCTCCACTGAATTACCTTATTCTTGGTGCTGTAAAGGAAGAAGAAGGTGCTACTGCTCTTGCAACCATGTCTTTAGTACGCTCTATCGGAGTAACAATCTCTCCAAGTTTTATGATTGGATTTATTGTAGATGCTAGTAAAAATATTCAAACGGAACTAATGCAAACCTTACAGGCCGGTTTTACTCAAGCTGGTGGTGGAGATATGATGGCTACCATGAGTGCAAGCGGCTCTGACAACAGTGTAAGTTTATTTGCTTCTTTACAAAACGCAGATGTGACCACCATAGTAAGTCAACTGACAGATATTTTCAAAATAATACTACCAGAAAATGTTCAGCCATATGTATTGCCAGCACTTGGTAATATGGCCTCCGATATTGAAAAGACATTTCAAAGCGTTTTAAATCAAGGATATACCCATATGTTTCTTGCTTCTGCTGTTATTGCCACCGCTGGAATCCTCGTATCCCTTCTGCTGAAAAAAAAGCAAACTATTGCTAAAGAATAACTTTATAAAACACTTATTTTTCGAGTTTATTTGACACCATTCTCATATATGAGCATATCTTAATATTAGAAACATGTTTCTAATATTAAGATAAGGAGTGATCATTATGTGTTGCTGTCGTAGACGTAGAAGTTGCTGTCATAGAAGAAGGAGATGCTGTGGCTTTTAGTTTTTGCTAAACAAGCTTGGTTAACTGCAAAATAACATAAAAGCACCACTGGATTACTATCATCCCTTCAAGGTATCCGCTTATCTATAGAAACGGTATACTTGAAAGGATCAGTTCATTCGGGGTGCTTTTCTCAGTTTTATTTATTATATCTATAAGCTTATAGCAATCCTACTATATTGCCATCTATTATTTCACTACACCATCATAAGTTAGTATTGCTTTATATAGCTCCGGTCTACGATCTCTAAAAATTCCCCATTCGATTCTCTGTTCTGCAATTGCATCTAAGTCGAATTCAGCCACCAGCACAGTTTCTTCAAAACGATCTGCCTCTGCTATCTTCTCTCCTGTGGCATTGGTAATAAAGGAAGAACCATAGAATTTAATCGTTGAATCTTCTATTTGTTCTGCTCCAACACGATTGGAAGCGACTACTGGCACCAAATTACATGCTGAATGTCCTATCATGCAACGCTGCCAATGATCTTTTGAGTCAACGTCAGGGCTTTCCGGTTCCGAGCCAATGGCTGTCGGATAAAAAATTATCTCTGCACCCATTAGTGCCATACATCTGGCAGCTTCCGGATACCATTGATCCCAGCAGATACCCACTCCGATTGTTCCGTACTTGGTTTTCCAAACCTTAAACCCGGTATCACCTGGATTAAAATAGTATTTCTCCTCGTAACCTGGTCCATCCGGAATATGACTCTTACGATATACTCCTAATACTTCGCCGTCCGCATCAATGACAGCAAGGGCATTGTATCTTGCATTATTTTTCTTTTCATAAAAGCTGATGGGAAGTACAACCTTAAGTTCTTTTGCAATCTCTTTAAAATGTGCAATTGCTTTATTCTCTTCTACTTCTGTCGCATAATTATAAAATTCAGGTTTTTCCTTTTGGCAAAAATATAGAGTTTCAAAAAGCTCTTGAATCAAAATAATCTGTGCGCCTTCTGCCGCTGCTTTTCTAACTAAGCCTTCTGCCTTTTGTATATTCTCTTCTATCTGATTCGAGCAGCTCATCTGTGTTGCTGCAACTTTAACTAATCTCACTTGGTTCCCTCCTGCCTGTCCTACGAACGAATTCCAGCTGGCATCTGCTGAGTAATACAGTGAACATTACCACCTTCTTTTATCAGCGCCATACCATCAACTGTTACAATTTTACGTTCTGGAAACACTTGTTGTAATATTTCTTCTGCTTGTTTATCCGTTTCACTGGCATCTCCGCCAAACACAGGTAATATGATACCGTTGTTTACAAAATAAAAGTTTAAATAGCTTAAGGTCAAACGAACCTCATTATAATATCTGATCGGTGGTTGTGGTATTTCAATGATTTGTAACTTTCTGCCTCTTGCATCTGTTTCATTTCGTAATATATCTAAATTTTCTTGTGAAATTTCATAATTAGGATCACTTGGATCATTGCAGGTCTGAATTAAAATAACTCCCGGTTTTGCAAAACAAGCTACATTGTCCACATGTCCGTCTGTCTCATCACCATCAAGGCCATGATTTAACCAAAGAGTCTTAGTAACATTAATATGTCTCATAACCTCTTTTTCAATTTCATCCTGTGTTAGATGAGGATTTCTATTTGTATTAAGTAGACACTCTTTTGTAGTAAGTAAGGTTCCTTCTCCATCCACATGAATAGAACCACCTTCCAATACAATCGGTGCATTCCTGTAAGGTACCTTTAGATATTCCAGCACCTTTGGCGCCACTTCATTGTCTAGGTCATAGGGTTTAAATCTTTCTCCCCAGGCATTGAACTTCCAGTTAACAGCAGATAGCTTTTTCTCGTTATTCCATAAAAAAGTTGGACCGTTATCTCTGCACCAAGCATCACTATGAGGTATTGTCAGTAGTTCTACTGCTGTATTGCATAGGTTTCTCGCATCCTCAATGGAATCCTCATTCACAATCATTGTCACTTTTTCGAATTCGGATATTGCATTTGCAACTGCTGCATACCCTTTGCAGACCTCAATATAATTTTCCGGCCAAACCAGTGATTTGCTCACAGGCCATTCAATTAACGTTCTTTCATGTACCTCCCATTCAGCAGGCATATAATAATTTTGATTATCTTGCATTCACAATCCTCTTTCTTTTATTAAAATGCTAACAGTTCAGCCATAAAATCAATTTCTCTTCACTATCTCTAACACACAACCTCACAAATCCCCGAAGGTTCTTTAAAATAAATAGTTGAATTTATTCCCTTTAGATCCCCACTTTGCTGATCTATTTCGTAAATTACAAGATTTCCTGAAAACTGATTACATATCATAAGATAGTTCGCATCCTTTGATATCATCATATGTCTTGGATGTTTTCCGCCACAGGAAAATTCCTTTAGCCAGGTCAAACTTCCATCCTTATTCACTTGAAATAAAGCAATGGTATCAGCGCCTCGATTAGCTGCATACAGATGTTTATAATCCTGGGAAAAGCATAGGGTGGAACAATTGCTATTTCCAAGGAACTCCGGTGATAAGGTCGGTATTCTTTGAAGCAGCTGTTTCGTCCTGGCAGAGTATAGATATATCTCATTCGAATATTCTGTTATAATATAAAGTAAGCTCTCATCCTCGGAATAGATTACATATCTTGGTCCAGTTCCTTTTGGTAGAGCAATCTGATCCTTGTAAGTCAGATATCCTTCATTAATATTATATAAGTAAACTAGATCCAGCGCAATATTTACTGCAACCA
>JAFACO010000448.1 GCA_023425485.1 Bacillota bacterium | reverse complement strand
GTACCAAGGTCAATAGGATTCTTTGCATATAAAGCTACCTTTGCAAACTCGGGAACTTCATAATTAAGGGACTTAGCAAAAGTTTCTATAAAGGAACCGCAGCCTGAGGAACAAGCTTCATTTAATAATACATTGTCTACGGTTTTATTTTTTATTTTAATACATTTCATATCCTGACCACCAATGTCCAGGATACAATCTACTTCTGGTTCAAAGAAGGCAGCAGCATGATAATGAGCTACTGTTTCAACTTCACCCTCATCTAACATTAGAGCAGCTTTAATTAAAGCTTCACCGTAACCAGTGGAGCAGGAACGTACAATTTTAGCTTTCGCAGGTAAGAGTTCGTAGATTTCTTTGATAGAACGTAGCGTTGTCTTAAGCGGACTACCATTGTTATTACTATAGAAGGAATAGAGCAGAGAACCATCTTCACCTACTAAAGCAACCTTTGTAGTGGTGGAACCAGCATCAATTCCTAAATAACAATTTCCCTCGTATTCTTTTAAATCACCTTTTTTAACGGTATGTACAGAATGTCTTTCGCGAAAAGCTTCATATTCTTCTTCATTTTCAAATAATGGCTGAAGACGATTGACCTCAAAGTTCATTTTAATGCCCTGTGATAATAATTGATGCAGGGACTCCAATTCTTTTGTAGAGTCAGCTTTTGCGTTCATTGCAGCTCCTAAAGCCGCAAATAGGTGGGAATGATCCGGTGCTATAATCTGTTCTTCGGAAAGCGATAGAGTACGTATAAATGCATTTCTAAGTTCGCTTAAAAAGTGTAAAGGACCGCCAAGAAATGCTACATTTCCTCGAATTGGCTTTCCACAGGCAAGGCCACTTATGGTCTGGTTAACAACAGCCTGGAAGATGGAAGCGGACAAGTCCGGTTTAGTGGCACCTTCATTAATCAGAGGTTGAATGTCTGATTTAGCAAAAACACCGCATCTTGCAGCTATGGGGTAGATTGCCTTGTAATTCTTAGCGTATTCATTTAACCCGGAAGCATCGGTCTTAAGTAAGCTTGCCATCTGGTCAATAAATGAACCGGTCCCACCAGCGCAGATACCGTTCATTCGCTGTTCTATACCGTTTGTAAAATATATGATTTTGGCATCTTCGCCTCCTAACTCAATTGCAACATCAGTCTGTGGTGCAAAATCCTGCAAGGAAGTAGATACAGCAACAACCTCTTGAACAAAGGGGATGTCTAGATGCTTTGAAATGGTTAGTCCACCTGATCCTGTGATCACTGGTGAGACGGTGATATTTCCTAAGGACTCCTGTGCTTTTCGTATTAAACCAGCTAAGGTTTCCTGTATATTTGCAAAGTGACGTTCATAGTCAGAGAAAAGTATGGTTCCTCCAGCGTCGATGATCACTATTTTAACTGTCGTTGAACCAATATCGATTCCTAATTTTCCGTTGTTTATCATGTATTAATCTCCCTTAATTTCGATTAAAAATCGAAGTGTCTAGAAATTAGATGTAACTGTTTTATATGATTACAATTACACGGCATCATCCGATGCATATGCCGATCAAAGGAATAAAATGCATTCATTTTGACGCTGAAACATACGAATCCAAAAAAAATTGGGATTCAAAATGTTGTGAATAACTTTACTAATTATACGCTACATAAATCGGAACTTCAACAATTTAATTTTATCTATATTTAAATATGAAGCTTTGGTACAACGAAAAATACCTTTAATAACTTGATAATATACAGTATTGTTATACAAGCTGACGAAGATTGATCTGTACTATGTCCTGAAATATGCACAGTAACGTTTCTTTTTTATATAGTAATAAGTAGCAAAAGATAGAACTTTATTATAATATGTCGATTCTTGCATTTTGGAACATTTCCCATAAAAATGAATATATTATATTGGAAACTTTACCTTACATAGGGACTTATTTTGGAAGGAGAAACATATGTATTGCATTAGTTATGTCATTCAAAGGGGCGATACTCTATATAGTATCAGCAGAAAATTTCAGGTGGGAATCAGTGAAATTATGAAAGCCAATCCTCTGGTGGATGTTTATAATCTTACGGTTGATACTATTATATGTGTACCCATCAATACAGAGAACGGTCGTAGCCACTATAGTGATGTTACTACCTATGAAGTGCAAGAAGGGGATACTCTGAAAAGTATTCTTGAGAAAAGTGGAAATGGAATTGCAGATTTTCTCACATTAAATGAATTAAGTGAAATTATTTTACAGCCAGGAACATCAGTAAGACTTGCATTGTATGAGGGCATTGATAATGATATAAACGGTATGGATGAATAGATATTATCCTTTTACAGAATATTAATAAGGTCTGATTTATTTTAGTCAACATAATTTCAAGAATAACAGGAAATTTGTTATTTGACAAAGATATAAGAAAAACATATAATATGTTTGAAAAAGAATACAGTTTTATGCTGTATTCTTTCGTTAAGTTGAAACCTTTTTTGCTATAGTGATAATGTTAAAAGCGGAATGAGGTATTGCAAGCTTGCTTGCAAATGCCGATTGGAGCAATAAGATCATGAACAAGCATTATGTTCATGATATAAGGAAAGCGGAATGAGGTATTGAAAGCTTGTTTGCAAATACCGATTGGAGCAACAAGATCATGAACAAGTTTTATGTTCATGTTATAAATATGTAAAGGATGTGGTAAGGATGGAAGCCGGGCCGAGTAGTCAGAAGCAGAACTTAAAGAAGAACAGAATAGCGACTGCTATGAGCAGCAATAACAGCAAGGCTTTGCCGGCGGATTAATCCACCCTGATTGGTCGTGAATGTTGTTTGTTGCTTATGCGACAGTGGAAAGGAGCATTTATGATCGATATTTTTAGAACTATAGAAGGCTCACTGCAGAGAATGACAGAAATTGCAGAGGGGTGCTGGATTGCAATGACAGCCCCATCAGCGACAGAGCTAATGGAGGTTGCAGAGCGCACTGGAATTGAGGTGGATCATCTAAGAGCCCCATTGGATGAAGAGGAAAGAGCGAGAATTGAAGTGGAAGACAACTATACCTTAATCTTAGTTGACATACCTGCACTGGAAAGAAGAAATGACAAGGATCGTTATGTAACAATTCCTCTTGGTATTATTGTTGCAAATGAATACATTATAACTGTTTGTTTGGAGGAAACTCCTGTATTAAAATGTTTTATTGATGGACGTGTTAGGGATTTTTATACCTTTAAGAAAACCAGATTCATTCTTCAGATTCTATATAGAAACGCTTCTACCTTTCTTCAGAATCTGCGTACCATTGACCGCAAAAGTGAAGAAATTGAACGGAAGCTGCACATTTCCACACAGAATCGAGAGTTAATTGATTTACTAGAGCTAGAGAAGAGTCTCGTATATTTTACAACTTCCCTTCGTTCAAATGAAGTTGTATTTGAGAAAATGTTGAAGTTAGAAAACATTAAGCATTATCCAGAAGATGAAGATCTACTGGAAGATTTGATTATTGAGAATAAACAGGCGATTGAGATGGCGAATATATATAATGGGATTTTGACAGGAATTATGGGGACCTTTGCTTCCATTATCTCCAACAATCAAAATATTGTTATGAAGTTCTTAGCCGCTGTAACCATTGTTTTATCCATTCCTACTATGATTGCAAGTTTCTATGGAATGAATTTTGATGTGATTCCGGGAACAGATAGTCCCATTGGGTTCTATGTCATCGTAAGTATGGCGTTAGTAATAGCATTTATTATAGTATTAGTATTTAGAAAGAAAAAAGTATTCTAGTTTTGAAAGGCATAGGTGCTAAATGAACTTACTAAATAAAATGGAACGTAAATTTGGAAGATATGCAATACCTAATCTAATGAGGTATATTGTAGCTATTTATGTATTAGGACTTTTGATAGGAAGCATCTTTCCATATATTTATGTTGCGTATTTCCCGCTGGATTTTTCAATGGTAATGAAAGGACAAGTATGGAGATTGCTTACCTTTATCATACCAGCTTCCTCCACAAGTGGAATCTTTTTTACTGCATTGTCTGTTTATATTTATTATTGGATCGGGAATACCGTGGAGCAGCATTGGGGAGCATTTCGAATGAATTTATTCTTTCTGACGGGAATTCTCTTAAATATTTTTGCTTCACTAATTACTTATTTAGCAACAGGAACTGGATTTCTATATCCTAGTACATTGGATTTAATATGTGGAACCCTGATGTTTGCTTTTGCAGCAATTTATCCTAATGCCTCTTTTTATATTTATTTCTTAATACCGATAAAGGCAAAGTACTGGGCATTATTTATAGGTGCAACTTATATTTTTAGAGTGTATGGAATGATAATGAGCCAAGAATACTTGAAAATTGTTCCGATTGTTGCCACCTTTATTAATCTATTTATATTTATTTTAGCTACTCGTAACAGCCATAGAATTTCACCCAGCGAGATGCGGCGTAAGGCAAATTATCGAAGACAAATGAATGAAGCAAAGAATCATGGCAATGTAACAGAGTTTCGAGGACGTAATGTTATAACCAGACATAAGTGTGCTGTCTGTGGAAGAACAGAGTTAGACGGAGATCAATTAGAGTTCAGATTTTGTTCCAAGTGCGAAGGTAATTACGAATATTGCATGGACCATCTTTTTACTCACGAGCATGTGAAAAGTGAATAGACTATAAATTTTTATGGAGCGAAAATGTTTCACACAATAATGAAGGAATTAAAGTCTTTAGACAAAAAAATATGGATTGGATTTTTGACAGTGCTTATTATCTTAATAATAGGCACTTCTTATCATATAAAGAACAATGTTGAAAATGAACAGAAGAATTACTCCGAATTGGTGAAGATTGGTGTAATTAATAAGGACAGCAGCGCTTATTCCGATTTACTCTTGAGCTATTTTGATAGTAGTGAAACCTTTACTAGTTTTATAAAGGTAATATCGGGGAAGGAAGAGGAGATTAATCAGGAGTTTAAGAAAGGAAAGTTGGATGTTGTTATTGAAATACCCGAAAACTTTGCACAAAATTTAATTAATATTAAGCACTCACCGATACGCGTTGAGATTAATACCATAGACATCACAAAAGCAATACTGTTGCAAAACGTTCTCCGTAGTTATGAAAGATATATTTCTGCGGTTGAAGTGAATGCAGTGGGACTATATGAACTCATGGAAGTTTACGAGATGGACCCGCAGTTAATCAGTGATACGAATACAAAGTTATCCATAGATCTTATTTTAACAGCACTGGGAAAAGAAAAGTTTTTTTCGTTCCGGGCAATTGGAACATTTCCTTCCACGTCTTTAGCAAATTATTATATTACCAGTATATTTATTATGTTAAGTCTCTACTTCGGTTTATATGCAGGGTATGAATTGCGTAAAGAAATGGGACAGGGAACTTTAATAAGGCTTCGAACCACCAGGCTTTCAGTATATCGT
>JAFACO010000442.1 GCA_023425485.1 Bacillota bacterium | reverse complement strand
AAGCAAAATCGGTCAGTACTGGTGCTGTTGTTGGCACTTTATCAAGTAAAATGCTGATTACTCCGTTGGCTGCAGTTACGCTTTCCAGCTCTGCAACTATTTCTTCTGCTTCAATGGTCACTCCTGCTGTAACATTACTGAAAGCACTATCCTGATATATCTGGCTTCCAGGTTCAGCAATTGCTTTTACTTGATAATAGTAGGTTCCTGCTGCTAATCCATTATCTGTATAGAAATTAGTTTCAGTAGTACCAAGGAAAGTAAAAATACCATTTACCCCTTCGGAACGATACACATTATATTTTACCGCATTGGCAACCTCATCCCAGGTTAATTCTACCGAACTAGTCTCTTCCTGCAGTATTGCACTTACATTCTGTGGTGTATCCAGCTCAATCAATACTGGCTCATTTACCACTTCCCTGAACTGTATGTTCGTAATGTTTAAAGTATGTGGCTTCACATTAAATTCTGCACCACCTGCCAGGAACAGAACATAAAAGTCTGATTTTGCTCCAGGTGAAACTATAATTTCGTAGCTGCCCATTCCGGGCTTAATTGTGAGTGTCTGTTGTGCAGGTTGTGTGTTCATCTCTACTACAAGACCACGATTATCCGTCACGGTTGGATCCTCATAGATAAGTTCTGCATCAAAGGACAGTTTATACTCTTTACCTGCAAATGTACTTATTCCTGATTTCTTTGCTTGCATAGACCAGAATTCAGGTCCTCCCCACTGTGAAGTTATCGTTGCTACAAAATCTACGGTAAAGCTATTATCATTACAGTTAACACTACCCTGATCTCCGTCACCAATCCAGGTAAACCATTCACCTGTAAAGAGATTTTCACTTGCAGACCCTAGTACTTTAACCGGAATATTAATTGCCTTATATCCGTCAGCCTTAATTGTAAAGTTATAAGTTCCCGCTTGAGTTACCGCATATTTATCAATGGTGATAGTATTCTCTGCTTTGTTCAAAACAACAAATGAATTCACATTTTCGCCATTCATTGTTACTGTAATAGACTTCTCTTCCCAAACACTATTTTCGGTATAATTTAATACAATATCACTCCCTAAAATCACTGCTTGGGATAATGTAATCGTAGGAGTTTGTATTGCTTCAACCTGCTCCGGTGTAGCAGCATATAATTTTACGTTATCAAAATAAATGCTATGTGGTCCAACATTCGGGAAGTCCTCCAAACATCCATTTACGTTACCCATCATGAATAGTATGGAGGCTGCTTTTGAAGCTGCAACACCTCTAAATGTAATATAATAGGTATCTGTTTCATTGGTTAAATTAACAATAGTTTGGGATGGCGTTCCTAAGCTGCCAAACTCTAATTGAATAGGACGATTAATAGAGGCGGATGCATCAAATTGAAGGATATAATATTCACTTGCTTCTACCTCAATATTCGATTGCTTAAATTGGCTATCCCAGTTATTCTTTTCGGTACTCACTATATTAATAACTGCTTTACCATTTTCCGCTGCTGCTGTACCGTTTACAACATTCCAGTCTGCGAACCAAGAAGTCCATCCATCCAGATTAGTTTCAAAGGTTCCGTTTGTGATAAGATTACCGGATGCTTCTAAAATAATCTGCGTAATTGCTTTCGTCGTTGCATAACCTGCTGCATCAAATTTAATGGAGTAATTACCTGCAACTGGCAGAGCATTACTTGCAATTGTTAATGTATTATTACCATTAACCGTTACATCACTACTATTAATAGCAGTACCATTCACATAAGTAGTGGTAAGCTTAGATGCCCAATCTTCATCATTGTATTTAATTACAACTGGCGTTCCTTCTTTCACATTGCCCGCTGATGCTACCCCTGCTGGCTTAGCATGACCTTCGGGTATTTCAATTTTGGAACCATCCACTTCCACATCAATACTGTCAATAGAGAAGTCGTATACACCTTCACCAATACCAAAGTACATAGATAATTTCCCAGTTTTGTCACCACTTGGCTTATATTCTATACTTACCGTATTGCCACCAGCTTTAAATTCATAATCTTTCTGTACTCCATCCGGTGTCTCAATCTTAATTGTCTTATCCTTACTGCCATTTAAATGCACTGTAAACTTATACGGAACCCCGCCAACGAAGGACATGGAAGAACTCTGAACACCAACACAATAAAAGGTTGGATTTGCTCCTATTACAGAATGTACATTTAATACGCCATTAGTTACATTATGATCCTGATATCCTGCATTCTCTGACCAGATATTCCAACCGTCCGCACCATTAAAGAAATCACCATTATATAGTGGCCAGAAGTCTACTTTGGACCAATCCATATTATTGTTACTGGTTCTAATCATGGACACATTATCCAGAAACACGATATTATCACCGGTTACTATTTCTAATACAGCTTCTGAATCTGTAACTCCTGTTGCTATTGTGAAATCAAAGGTATACGGTTGCGATTTATAACTGTTATCAATAGCAATAGTTTCTTCAGCATAAATAATGGTTCCAGCTTCATTTATCAATTTAACTGTTATGACTTCATTTGCTACAGATTTTGCATCCAATGACACTTTATAGGAATCGCCGCTTAATAAATTCATACCTTTTTGCAAGACTTTTGATTCTTCTGTAGAACCAACCACTTTTAATTCGCGTGTTTGCTTTTCTACACTCATGGTTGCATCAGAAGCATGCCAGAAATAATATCTATTCTTACCCTGATCAAAGGTACCATTATACACATGATTACCATTTTCAAGTGGTGACTTTGCAGCATCTTCTTCCATCGTGGGGGTTAATCCAGTACATATAACGGAGAAGTTTTTGAAATAACATGCTCCAGTCGTTTGTCCCAGATTAAATTCAATTCTACCTGTTGCATCCGTCTTGGTGGCCATATCAAAAACATAGGTATAACTTTTCCAGTCCGGAGTTAAATCCACTGTATAAGTATCGGAATAGGCAGGATATCCACCGATATTGCCATACTTTGCTGCCAGTGATTTTGAAGCATCCGCTTTTGCATCAAAGGTTAATACATAACGATATCCCTTAGTTAAAGGTACATTATGAATTAATTGAACACTGTAATTCTGATCACCACCTGCTGTTACATCCACCTTAAGTGTCTCATCCGCCACGCTCTTTGCTGCTGCCCCATTAAGCATTGTTGACAGATACCAAGCTTTCGCTGGTTCTGACGGATAGTTGGAGGTTGTTTTTATGTCGGATAATGCAGAGTCAACAAAGTTTGTTACATTAATTTCTCCTGATACAAGATGATCATCTGCTTCATCCACCGGTTTTACAACTTGACCTTCCATCAAAGCATAATCTGCTATTTCTCCTGTAGCAGAGTCCACCAAGTCATATACTCTGACATAATCCACATCCATCCAGGCATTGTTCCAGGACTGACTTAATTGTCCACCATCAAAATTGCCGCCTACTGCAAGATTTAACAATAGATAAAAATTCTCATCAAAAGGCGCTGGATATGTAAAATCTGTGGCATTATTTGCTGCAGTGGAATACCAGTTACTGGTAGTGTGGTATAATTGATCATCCATATACCAACGCATCTCTCCTGGTAACCACTCAAGAGCATAGGTGTGATATTCCATGACGGTAAAGTTTTCATCGTAGTCTATTGCTTCATTTGCTGGGTTATAAGCGCCTCCACTGGACTTATTATTAGGCCATTGGCTTCCAAAATGAAGATTTCCCTCCATGACATTGGGTGTCCTTCCACGGATTTCCATAATGTCAACTTCACCAGAAGCTGCCCAGGTACCATAAACATCCTCCGAAGGCATCATCCAAAACGCTGGCCATAAACCAGTGCTATTACCATCTGTCGCATCACTGCCAATTTTTATTCTAGCTTCAATACGTCCATAGGTCTTCGCAAATTTTGTTGTCTTTTCCCCACCGGGATTTGAGGAATCATCCATGGTCCACAGTCTGGTTGAGGTGTAACTTTTTCCGCCATAAAGCGGCTTTTCGCTATCTGTAAGTTTTCTTGCGGTTATTTTTAAGATACCATCCGATACCTTTGCATTTTCTCCATTCGTATAATATTCCAGTTCATTGTTACCCCAACCGTCACCAGAATACTCGGCACCTGTACCAATCAAATAGCTCCATTTTGATTGATCCAGAGAGGTTCCATTAAACTCATCGCTCCAGGCGATTTCCCAGGTCCTTTCATCCTCTGCTGCACCCGATGTTATTTCTCTCGCCTCAACTGGGGTTGCTGCGTAATCCGAATCATCCACAGCAGCAGAAACTGTTTTTGGTGTAATCTCCGGCAGCAATGTCACTGTTAAAGCCACTGACATTGCTACTGCCCAAAATTTAGACCATTTTCTTTCCTTCACAAAAACACCTCCATCTTACATTTTAGGAATCATAATTTGCAAGGTTTTATACACATAATTATGACCCTCTTTATTATCTTAATAATTTCCAAATATTGTAAGGTGTCTAATTTTAAAAAGGTATCATTATTTAAATTATTATTGTGTAGAAATTCTCCAATTAATTAAAAAGCATCCTATTATTATTTGTTAATAGGATGCCGTCTACTTCATTTTTATTAAAAAGCATTTAATTATTTTTGCTCCACCGTTCTGATACAAACAGAGTTGGTGAGCATCCACAGAGTTTCTTAAAACATCTGGAGAAATGATAAATGTCATTAAACCCGCATAACCGTGCAATCTGTCCAACCGGTAACGCTCCATTTACCAAAAGATATTTCGCCTTATCTATTCGAGCATTAATTAATTCAACTTTCGGAGTCGTATGAAAGAACTTATGATAATAGGCGTAAACCTGACTTTTCTCCAAATTCAACGACTGACATAATCGTTCTATAGACCAATCCTCTTCGCAATAGGCAAGCATCTGCAACCGCAGTGACTGGAACCCTGATAATAAAGTAGTATTCACCGGAACATCTTGTACCTTCGTCAGACATTTACGATCCAAATGAATTAACAACTGTCTGATAAGTGCCTCTATCTGCAATTCGTAATGCAGTGGTTTCGTTAAATATTCTATCTGCATATTTTTAATATACCAATTGATATCATCTATTCCCTCCGGATAAAAGATAGTATTCAATGGTATTTTAAACTGAATATCTAACCCCACTTCGGAAAAGAAATGCAAATAACTATTATAAAACTCATTAACAGCCTCATATCTTTGGGCAAATCCTGGGGCATAAATGATACATGCACCTGGTTTCGCAACTATTACATCACCATTTATTTCAAAATTCATTGGTGCCAGTATTAGCAAAAACAAATAACTTATACTTCCATTGGGCCGATTAATGATATCGTTGTCTGGGTTGTGAACGTTATAGCCACAATACTCTATATTATACATCAGTAGATTCTCCTATCATTACACGCTATTTCATAGTCATTATTTTTTCTTTACACTTCTAACTACATTTCCTATTTTAGCTCTATATCTCTATCTCCATCTTTATCTTTATCTCTACCTTTTCTCTATCTCTACCTTTTCTCTATCTCTACCTCTATCTCTATCTCTATCTCTATCT
>JAFACO010000156.1 GCA_023425485.1 Bacillota bacterium | reverse complement strand
GTTTATAGGAGGTTTGCATATGAAAAAGTTTTTTAAAACCTATTGGCCATTTGCTATTAATGAAATAAAGACCAATTTCGCCTATAAGGGAAGCTTCTATCTCTTTATTCTTTCCAGGGTGTTAGGAATATTTATTTCTTATTTCCTATGGATGGCCATTTACGGAAGCTCCACCAGTCAAACCCTTGGTGGTTTAACTCAAAATGAAATGATTGTATATATCTTTATGTCCTATGTAGCTACTGGACTAATCGCCATCAGCATCTCAGGAGATATTGGATTTCACGTAGTGGAAGGCTCTATTGCAAGTAATATGATTAAACCTATAGATTATAGATCTAGTTTATTATTCAAAGCAATCGGAGCAATGATATATCGTTTTTTTGTGCCCTCCCTATTTATATGGATTGGCCTGGAGACTTACAAGTTCTTTATATTAAAGGTACCTTTTACTGGAATATCAAATATTATCCTATTTCTTATAAGCTGTATTCTAAGCTTTTTAATTTATGTTTTCTTTGATTTTTGTTTTGGTATGCTGGCGTTTTATACAACTTATATCTTTGGTATGGCAATTGCTAAAAATGCAATTATGTCATTTTTAACAGGTCAGCTAATTCCGTTAAGCTTCTTTCCAGCAGCAGCGCAAAAGATATTTGATTATTTGCCTTTCTCGTCTATGAACTATGTACCAGTAATGATTTATTTAGGCAAATACAATGGGAACGAATTATTGTTTGCCTTGGGCAGGCAAGCCCTTTGGGTAATTCTATTATTCGGACTTGGCAGCCTGTTGTGGAGTAGAATTACGAAAAGATTAATTGTACTGGGTGGGTGATAAGCATGGAAAATGTTAAAAGATATGGTAGGTTATATAGGGTTTTTATTACCCAATTTTTTAAAACTCTTATGCAGTCGAAGGTAGACTTCTGGGTTGGGTTAATTGGTTTCTTCTTTTCACAAATGACTGGAATTGCTTTTTTATATTTGGTGTTCCAGCAAATACCTGCTTTAAACGGTTGGAGCTTTTACCAACTGCTCTTTATTTATGGCTTTGCACAGATTCCAAGAGGTTTGGATCATTTATTTACCGATAATATATGGATGGTAGCCTGGAGAATGGTAGTAACCGGACAATTTGATCGTTATATGTTACGGCCTATGAATCTGTTCTTCCAAGTGATTTGTGAAAAATTACAGCCTGATGCTCTTGGTGAGCTTGCAGTTGGTATTATCCTGGTGGTAATCTCAGTCCATAATGGAGTGGTTTCCTTCACCTTTGTTTCCTTTTTGGTATTTGTTCTATCCGTACTTGCTGGTAGTATTATTTATACTTCAATTAAGCTTTTCTTTGCAGCAACTGCTTTTTGGATCAAGGTGAGTGTACCCTTCCTGCAGGTTGCCTATGAACTTGCAGATTTTGCAAAATATCCCGTGGAAATATATAATCGTTCGATCCGTTTTATAATTACTTGGGTCATCCCTTTTGCCTTTGTTGCCTATTATCCTGCTTCTTATTTTTTATTGGGCTCCAGTTTCTTAAAAACCGTTGGTGCAGAATGCATCCTTGCTATTGTCCTATGGATAATTGCTTATGGTTTATTTAAAAAAGGAACCCTCCGTTATGAAAGTGCGGGAAGTTAAAGTATCAATTGAACTGCACTCCATATCAGTACAAGAGCCATGATGACATTCATCAATCGATAATGTTTTCTGTACTGTTTTTGAAGGAAATGGCCAGCCAATGCCCAGGTAATACAACCAGAGATACCAATTAAGGTATTGCATACCACACTGGTGCCAAGGAGTAATTTTGAACTGGAATATGGAAGCACATAACCAGTATAGATAGTAATAGCATATAGAATTATCTTTACATTCATAAACTGCAATAAAAAACTTCTCCAAAAATCACTGCTTGAATTATCCGTACTCTCAAAAGACTTACTTCGTAGAATGTGAATTGCAAGCCATAGGATATAGGCAGCCCCAATATACTTCATGACAAAGGTAACCTGTGGTAACACTTTAGAAAGCTCCAGACATACAGCGGCAGTGATACCCATAACCAGTAAAAATCCCGCTGCAATCCCAAAAAGTGTTGTCTTCCCTTTTCGAAGACCTCCTCTGCTAACTGAATTCAAACATAAAATGTTATTAGGTCCCGGTGTATAAGCGTTAATAAACGCATAGGGTAAATACGCTAGAATAATGTTCATATGTACTTGTTCTCTCCTTGTTTTTCTTATATAATACTAAGTAGTAATAGTTAAATCCAATTGAAACTTTCAATAATACTATTCATTATTATTGAACTGTCAGGGATACAAGGAGCAACCATGGAGCTTAAATATCTTCAAACCTTTAAAACAATTGTTTCAGAAGGCAACTTTACAAAAGCTGCTGATAAATTAAATTATACGCAATCCACTATAACCTTTCAGATGAAGCAACTGGAGCAGGAGCTTTTTGTAAAGATATTTGAGAAGATAGGCAGAAATATGATTTTGACAAAAGCAGGTCAGGAATTAATCCCTTACGTTGATGGGGTATTGGATTCTATGAATCGCCTGTCTGGTTTTAGTGAGAATTTAAATGATTTAAAAGGAGAAATACAGATAGAAATAGCAGAGACTTTATTATGCTATAAGATGGCCCCAGTACTAAAGGAGTTTCATCAACTAGCACCTCAAGCAAAATTGTACTTACGCTCAACAAACTGTTATGAAATCTTAGAAAAAATAAGAGCAGGTAAAATTGACTTAGGCGTCTTCTATTTGAATGTGTCGAACTCAGATGAGTTTATGCAAACCTATCCCATTGGAGAATGTACCATGGATTTGGTGGCATCTCCAAAAATTCAAGAAGAATTTCCTGACTTTATTACACCGAATCAAAGTTTTAATCTTCCCTTTATCATCGATGAACCAGACTGTATTTTCAGGCAAAAATTCGAGGACTACATAAGTTCCCGTAATATCTCACTCGCTCATACCATTGAGTTATGGAGTATCCCAACTATTAAAAATCTAGTTAAAAACGATGTAGGAATCACTTATCTTCCTTCCTTTACCGTTGAAAATGAATTAGCAACGGGTGAACTTCGCAAAATAAAAATATTGGATGGAGATCAGAAACTATCAGCTGTCTGTGCCCATCATAAGAACAAGTGGGTGAGTCCACTTATGCAGCTATTTATTCATCTATTGACCAGTAATAAGATACTATAGCCCTCAACAGACTATTCTTAATTATATAATTCGCCATGAAATCTGATTAGCATATCAACAGATATCATGGCGAATTATGTGCTAGAGAAAATATTCATTAATGAATACGTTAGACTTTTCAATACGTTGGTTTACTATACCATCGGTATCTTTTCCT
>JAFACO010000432.1 GCA_023425485.1 Bacillota bacterium | reverse complement strand
TAGATAATAATGGAACTGAGATCGAGTACTATGTGAGCAATCAAGTTAATGAGAATGCCACATTAATTATATCGATGGGAATATGGGAACCTGCGGATCGGGCTTTTCCTTTAATATCACGTCTTACGGGAAGGCATTGTATTGTGCTTAGTTATCGGGGACGTGGAGGTAGTAGCACTCCGGAATCGGGGTTTAATTGGAGTGATCATATGACAGACCTTGCTTGTGTTCTCCAAAACGAATCCGTCAATAAGCCTGTATTTTTAGGATTTTCAAAGGGCGTCTCATATATGCTTGGTTATCTATCAGCAAATTTAAAAATTGCGAAAGGAATTATCATTATAGATTATCCAGCTATTCATTCTAAATTAGAAAAGGGTGCGGCTAAGTTCTGGGGGAATCTGACCTATAATGGACATCGTCTGGATAAATATATAGATACCCAGGCATTAGAAGGGATAGAAGCTGAATCAAACTATAAGGAATTTTATTCTATTTTTCAAGAGATGAACTGTCCAGTATGGCTGTTTCGAGGAACAGACCTACAGTCAGATATTCCTTCCAACCTTACGGAGGAGGATATAATTAAATACAAATCATATGTTAATTCATTCGAAATTATAGAATTTAATTATAGTGGACATATGATATTAGATGAAGAGTTGGGGAAAGCTACCAGACAAATCAAAATAATTCTTGAGAACATAGAGTCTTCTGTGATTTAGGCTGATTTCATACTAACCGGGTATATTGCAGTATAATAGTATAATTTTAATGTGTAGTTAAACTAGTTATTCTTATAATCTTTTAAAATGCTGTTAAGCTCATTTTTTATAAAAGTTCTTAACTCGATAGGATCAATAACCTCTACATAGCGAACGATTTTCATAATTTCATCGACTGCAAACTCAAATTTGTGCAGGTTAATGGTTGCAAATATAAAGTCTTTCTCTTCTTTAATTTCATGTACTTCCAGGTTTGCAAGAAGATTATCTTTACTTTTTGCAAGCCTTATAACGACAGGATATTTTTCTTCCTGTTTTAAAGCCTTAAAAGTAGTTTGAGCATCTCTCCAATAGTTTTCTATTACAAAATCTTCAGGCACTTCAAAGGAGTCATTTAAAACTTTACTTTCCATTATTCGGTCACACTTAAAGCTTCGTATCATTTTGTTTTTTTCACAATACCCCACCAGATACCAATCCATCCTTTTTACTACAATACCACAGGGGTGAATTACTCGGACAGAGGTCTCTTCCTTGTACTTTGAATATGTGATTTCTAAACTCCTTGACTGAAGGACAGCATATATCATAATATCAATGTCCTTCATTCCATGGGTTTTTCCCCACCAAAGGGTATCATCAAAATGAAATCTTTTCTTTACTTTATTTAATTCGGTGATTTGATTTGGGGAGAAATTTTTCTGTAATTTCATTAAGGTGTTGTTTAGTTTCAAGGACATATCACTATGTTTATCTGGTATTATTCCAAGGCTGTTGATATAAAGGTTGATAATATCCTCCTCTTGAAGGAAATCGATTCCTCCAGAATACCCCTCGATAAGGTAGATTCCGCCGTTTGGACCTGGAGTTGTAGCTAATGGAATACCTGCTTCACACAGAGAATCAATATCCCTATAAACTGTTCTTAAGGAAATCTCAAGTTTATCTGCAATATCCCTGGCTTTCATAATCCCATTGGATTCGATTAATAATAAGATTGAAATTAATCTATGCACTCTCATAAATTTAACTCCTAAATTTTATACTTATTTAAAAATTGTTGTCATATTGGTGTCAACAATTTTTTGGTATAGTTATCATAACATAAAAATGAAAAGGAGAGTAGATTATGATTAAAAATAATAGGGATAAGAAAGTTGCTTTGGTTGCTGGCGCAACACGTGGTGCTGGCCGAGGGATTGCTGTTGAATTAGGAGCAGCTGGGTTTACTGTTTATGTTACCGGTCGTACTACACGCACACAGCGTTCAGAGTATAATCGCTCTGAAACGATTGAAGAAACAGCGGAACTCGTAGATGCAGCAGGAGGACATGGGATTGCGGTTCAGGTTGATCATTTAGACCCTGAGCAAGTGAAAAGTCTAATTGAGCGAATTGAGCACGAGCACGGACGACTGGATGTGCTGGTTAACGATATATGGGGTGGTGAGAACTTAACAGAGTGGGATGTTCCGCTATGGAAACATTCACTGGAAGATGGTCTTCGTATCTTAAGACTCGCCATTGATACACATATCATTACGAGTCATTACGCATTGCCGCTATTAATAAAAAATAGAGGTGGTTTGGTGGTTGAAATGACAGATGGCACAAAAGAATATAATGCAGAGAATTATCGTTTATCTCTATTTTATGACTTAGCAAAAACTTCTGTTAATCGTATCGGTTGGGCACAAGCAAAGGAACTTGAGGCATATGGGTGTACCGCAGTAGTCTTAACCCCAGGTTGGCTTCGTTCAGAAATGATGTTAGATAACTTTGGTGTGAAAGAAGAAAACTGGAGGGATGCTACTGAGCAGGAGCCTCATTTTATTATCTCTGAAACGCCACGTTATGTGGGACGAGCTGTGGTTTCTCTAGCATTGGACCCGGATTTAAAAAGATGGAATGGTCAGTCCCTTTCGAGTGGGCAACTGGCAAAGGTTTATAATTTTTATGACCTAGATGGTTCTCAACCTGACTGTTGGAGGTATTTAACTGAAGTGCAGGAAGCCGGTAAGCCAGCGAATGCAATTGGGTATAGGTAAAGCAGAGCTAATATCAAGGTGGTAACAATTTTCAATAAAATTATTTCCTTGACAAAAACTATAATTGTAACTATAATGGTTACAAAAGGAGGCGCGCATGTATTCAACTAAATTATCTGTAAGTATTCATATATTAAGCGTGATTGCTTTAATGGTGGAACCAACAATCACATCAGATTACATTGCTTCCAGCATTAATACAAATCCTGCACTTGTCCGTCGCTTAATGAGCAGATTAAAAAATGCAAAATTAATTAAAACCAGTACTAAACTGGGTGTGACAGGTCTTGCAAGAAAAGCAGAGGACATTACAGTTTTGGATGTTTTTCTGGCAGTAGAGGACCATAGTGATTTGTTTAGCATTCACAGCAACACCAATCTTGACTGCCCTGTAGGGGCAAAGATAGAAGGCACTTTAAAGAACTTATTTGACAATATACAAAAAGCAACAGAAGAAAAATTGTCTGCCATTACGCTGGCTGACATTACCAAGGAGTTTATTAATTCATGACAAGTGAAATAACTTGTTATGTTATCTTTTTATTTGGAGGTATCCTATGAAAATTGCAATTATAGGTGCAACCGGCATGGCTGGAACAGCACTCTACAAAGAAAGTATATCACGTGGACACGAGGTCACAGCAATTGTTCGTAATTCAGAGAAAGCCGTATCTTTGTTGGGAAACGGCGTAAAGGTATTGAATAAAGATGTATTAGAATTGACAAAATCTGATTTGGAAGGTTTTGATGTTATTGTAAACGCTTTTGCAACAACACCGGATAAAGCGTATTTACATCTCGATTTGGCAGCGAAGCTTGTTAGTTTCTTCCGTGAAACGACAAATCCCAGATTGTTCTTTATCCTTGGTGCTGCCAGCTTACTGGATGAAAATGAAAAACTGTTTCTGGAGACCTTAAAGACCCTACCTGACGTTGCCTCTTGGATTTCCATTCCAACGGAAGCCTATAAGACACTTAATTTCTTACGTGGCATTGAAAATGTAAATTGGGTGGGAGTATCTCCTTCTGCTGATTTTATAGCAGGAGAAGCAACGGTTCCTGTGGTAGGAAAGGACTATTTACTAATCTCCTCCAATGGTAAATCTGTAGTAACAAGTGGAACCATGGCGGTTGCTATTCTGAATGAAATAGAGAAACCACAGTTTATCAATACAAGATTTACCGTAGGTAATTTGTAATATAGTAAAGATTTAAAGCTGACAACTAATAATTTCTTATACAAGGGAGGAAACGGCAGTAGTTTAGCTGTTTCCCCTTAGTAGTTAAGTGCAGGAGAAGAAAGGAGTAAATCTTATGAGAATAGAGGTTTGGTTTGATTTTGTATGTCCTTTCTGCTATTTGGGTGATACAAAGTTTGAAAAGGCTTTGTCAGAGTTTGAACACAAGGATGAGGTTGAACTGGTTTTCAGAAGCTTCGAGCTTAATATGGCAAAGGCAGATACAAAAGGTAAGGATATTCATCAAATTGTTGCAGAGAAATACCACATCAGTTATGAACAATCGAAAGCAAATAACGAAAGAATTGCAGCGGCAGGACGTGAAGTTGGTCTGCACTATGACTTTGATGCTATGAAGCTTAATAACACAGAATTTGCACATCAAATACTGCAGCATGCAAAAAAGTATGGTAAAGAGCATGCTTTAATCCAGAGATATTTTAAAGAATATTTTGAAGCAGGCATGGATATTGGTGATCAGAAAGCACTTCTGCAAATAGCCGAGGAAATAGGGCTGGATATACCTGAATTAAATCATGAGCTTGCAAGTGGTAGCTTGAAAACAGAGATAAAAAAGGATGAGGCTGATGCTCGTAAGTACGGGATTGACACCATTCCGCATTTTATCATTGACGGAAAATATTCCGTTTCCGGTGCACAAGACTCGGCACATTTTTTGACTGCCTTGAACAAGGTGTATGCATTGGGACTGTAACAAAGAATTAATAAGATCAAACGACAAAGCGACTCACTTGTTATGAATACATTTTAATGGCTGTTTATTTTCCCAAGGTGAAAATAAACAGCCATTTTTTGTAAAAAAAATTTGTTTCATTAAAAAACTCTATATATAGTGTTTGTATTAGGTGAATCCTAATGATAATTAGATTATTATAATATATTTATAGTTAGCAAAATTGGAACAGCATACTTTTAGATTTATTGATATAATAGAGCTATTGTAAAGTAAAGGGCAGGAGAAAAATATTGAACTATAGAGAAAATTTAGATAGATGTATAGAATTCATGGAAAACCATATAAAAGAAGAGATTACAGTTGAAGAAGTTGCCAGTCAAACAGGCTACTCCCTTTATCATTTTTGTAGAGTATTCAATTTATGTATGGGTGTTTCTGTTATGGATTATATTCGAAGAAGAAGGTTGTCTTTAGCGGCGACAGAATTAAGCAAAGGCAGAAAAGTTATTGATATTGCTTTGGAATATGGCTTTGAGACCTCCAGTGGATTTACCAAAGCTTTTCGAAAAGGCTTTGGTTGTAGTCCAACGCAGTTTATAGAACAGAGGGCGGAGAATACGAGGGTTGGAACAATATTTGAAGTTGGAGGTTATTCCAGAAAGCCTGTAATTGTTAAAAAGCCAGCCTTCATGGTCGCTGGTTATGGAATTAAAACCAATATTACTGGTGGAACCTATACAAAGGATATTGCATCCTTCTGGATTAATTATGAGGGTGAAAATCTGGAAAATAAAATGTACCAAATTTTAAATCCTAAAAAACATGGGGAAGTGGGACTGTATGTTCCTCTATCTGAAGCAGGAAATGCAAGCTATCTTCTGGGTGTAATTGTTGATGATTTTTCAAAGGTTGAGGATGATATGCTGACAGTGGAAGTTCCGGAAGCAGAGTATGCCGTTTTTACGACAACGCCGGTGGATACCACAAACGACGAAGAACAAAGGGAGTTTGCAAAGATGATTACAGGCACCTGGAAGTATATTTTTGAAGATTGGTTTAGAAGCAGTGGGTATATATATGACGAAAGAAAACTTGATTTTGAATTCTATGATGAACGTTGTCATCATAGGAAGGATACGGTTATGGACATTTATATTCCCGTTAGAACAGCATAACCTAAAATAATTCTGATAAAAAAGAATAACCAAAATAATCCTGGTAGAAAAGAATAATTTAAAAAAATCCTGATAGAAAAGAATATCATGGGGGAAAATATAATTTAAAACAAAGGAAAGAAGGTAATAAGAGATGTTGAGCTATTATGGAAGACTGTCTTCAGAAGTATATGATATGGATAAACCCATTGGTCATTCTTTTGGAGACATAGAATTTTATGAGGAGAGATTAAAGTCGTGTGAGGGGAGAATTCTTGAACCAGCCACAGGAACTGGACGTATGTTAATTCCACTGATTGAAAAGGGTTTCGAGGTTGATGGATTTGACTGTTCAAAAGAAATGTTACATATATGTGAGAATAATTGTAGAATAAGAAATCTAAAACCGAATCTTTTTGAGGCAAAGATGGAGTCATTTTCACTAGATAGACTATATGATGCTATTATTGTGCCAACAGGAACATTTCTGCTATTACAGGAAAGAGCAGATTCAATTAAAGCATTACATAACTTTTATAAGCATTTATCCAATGGAGGTAAATTAATCATTGATATGTTCTTGCAAACAAATATTTCTATTGGTGTTAGTTCTATAAGAACCTTTCAGTGCGATAATGGAGACATAATTACCTTAGATAAAAAGGTAGTACAAGTTGACTATATAAATCAATATACTATTTCCCATACTAGATATGAAAAGTGGCGTGACGGTGTCCTTTTGGAAACTGAATTGGAATACTTTCCGTTACGCTGGTATGGAGTAGAAGAGTTTAAATTAATACTTGAAAGTATTGGATTTGAAGATATTGTAATTTCTTCAGATTATAAATTTGGACAGAATCCAGTAAGTGCTGAAAAAGTAATAACCTTTGAGGCCACTGCTATCAAATAAAAAAATATATAATATAGTTTAAGTCAATCAGAGATAAAAATAGTTATCTAGGGTAAAACTATTGACAAGTAAACGACCGTTCACTATAATATTGGTGAACGGTCGTTTACTGCGTTGGGAGGTTTTTAGATGACAACTACTAGAGAAAACATTTTACATACAGCACTTCGTTTGTTTGCAAGGAATGGATATGAGGCTACTTCGGTCAGCGATATTGCGGGCGAGCTTGGCATGACAAAAGGAGCATTATATAAGCACTATAAGAGCAAGCGGGACATATTCGACAATATTGTGGAGCGCATCTACCAGATCGATGTGGAAAGAGCAAAAAAGTATGGAGTGCCGGAAGAAACATTTGATAAATCGCCATCGGCTTATCACAATACTGCTGTGAATAAAATTGAGTTATTCATCAAAGAGCAATTTCTTTTTTGGACTGCGAACGAATTTGCCAGTAACTTTAGAAAAATGCTGACTTTAGAGCAATACAGAAATCAAGAAATAATGGAATTATATCAAAAATGTCTTATAAGCGGACCGGTCAGCTACATGGAAGATCTGTTTCATGAAATGATGGAACAAGGTATTTGGAAAGAAAGCGATCCGAAACTGCTTGCACTTGAGTTTTATGCACCATTTTATTTGTTGGTAAGCTTTTATGATGCAATACCTGATAAGAAAGAGGCTGTTAATCTATTATCCGCACATATTGAGCGATTTATAGATAAGTACTCCGTCTCACAGTAGAAAGTGAGTAATTGATGTGACATAAATTATATTCATAATATCCTTCTTGGAAAATCAAAAGAATAATGAGAAGATAAGGAGTATAAACAATGGAAGAAATGAAAATTCACGAATTTGAATTTGACCTCATCAATGAATATTTTACAGAGCTGGAACGGCAAGGACCCGGCAGCCCTGAAGAAACGATTAGGGCATTAAGCTTTATCGGTTATTTATCCAAGAAAGCGAAAATTGCCGATTTGGGATGCGGCACAGGCACTCAAACAATGGTGCTGGCACAAAATACAGAAGCAACCATTGCTGCTCTCGATCTTTACGCCGGTTCCATTGACAAACTCAACATAACGGCCCAAAAACTAAGTCTGCAGAACAGAGTCAAAGGAATCGTCGGGTCTATGGATAATTTGCCGTTTCAAAAGGGTGAATTTGACCTTATATGGTCAGAGGGAGCTATTGCCAACATTGGTTTTGAAAAAGGTTTGAAACACTGGAAAGACTTCCTTAAAACGGATGGTTATGTTGCCGTAACCTACGAGT
>JAFACO010000409.1 GCA_023425485.1 Bacillota bacterium | reverse complement strand
TCTTCAGGCTTCAGGGATTGAAGATTATCAGCAATTGGAGGTATTGCTATCTCCTCCTCATAATACTCCAGTTCTTGTTCCTCCATTGTGTCAGCCTGTTCCAGTAAGCTGTCCCAGAATGCTTCCTCATTATTCAAATCATCATATTCATTATCCAACCAATTCATATACTATTTTATAATCTCCCTATTGAAATCAAGATGCGGAATTCTTCTCTTTTAAGTACCACACTTGCATGCTATTTGAGGTATTGGCAAATATTCTCTCAACCGTAAACATGAAATACAATATTATCATTATAATCGTAGGCGCAAGTATTATCAATTCAATGTTTCTAAATCTATTTTTTGTCCGAGTGTTAGTTTTGATATCTCGTTATTTATTCAGTTTATTGACATTCCACAACTAAAATTAATAATATGCTAATGTAACAAAGCTCTCAAAGCTTGACAAATCATTAAGCCTGCTAATATCAACATTTTTTTATTTTTGGAAACAGAAAAAGGTGCAAAGCATTTAAATTGTTAGCTTCGCACCTTTTATCAATCATAGTAACTATTAGAGTTTAAATTCACCAGTCAGTTTATGAAAATTATTCTTTCTTTTGATACACTCTTACATGCTCCACTTCCATAACGTAAGGCAGCATAGCTTCATCCACCTCACCGCCCAAGTTTCCGCCTACTGCGATATTGAGAATCAGGTAAAAGGGTTGATCAAAAGGCCAAGCAGCTTCCGTTTGATCCTCGGGATCATCGGTTTTATTATATCTGCAGGCACTCTTGCCATCAACATAAAATTCAATGAAATCTGGTGTCCACTCCATCATATAATCATGGTATCCTTCGCAGATATCATCATAATTCTTAGCCTCTACGTATTGCTTTGTATCATGTCGGGTATGATTATGCTTCTCCGTATGGAGGCTGAACATCAATTCATTCTCCTTAATTCCCGTATGCTCAATAATGTCAATCTCACCGCATCTGGGCCAGGAGGTACCAGTCTTAATGGCATCGGACATCATCCATACGGCAGGCCAGGAGCCTTTCCCCTTGGGTAATTTAACACGAAATTCGAAGAGTCCGTATTGCCATGACTGTTTTCCGTAAGAGATTAGTCTTGTTGAGGTATACTCTCTCTCCCCATCCTGCTCCTTAATGGCTCTAATTATAAGTTTACCATCTTTCACAAAAACATTACCTGGGCGATCTGTATAAGCCTGCAACTCCCTGTTTGCCCACTGATGGTTTCCTAAATCATAACTCCATTTCTTTGAATCAGGCATTCCTTCATAATCAAATTCATCGCTCCACACTAAATCATAGCCTTGCTTTATATTCACCATAGTCACCTCCGTGGTATCACTTAGCGTAACTAAGCCCATAACCTACCTCAAATAATAATTCTGCATTCTCAACACCGATATCATTCACATTCTTATAGTACGGCATTGCTAATTTACCGCTAAATGGAACTTCACCATACAATACAGAGGCAATCCCATCTCCCTCCGTACCAGGTAAATAGCACATTACGATACTATCCCATTGATCCATGTAATCACTAATAAGAACATTACGACCCGCAACCAATAAGGCAATCACTGGTTTATCCAAAGTATTTACAAAGTCAATGGTACTCTGATTATCCGGATGCGCTTTCATTCCTGTTATGGAAAGATCTTTCGTATCTCCTTCATACTCCGCATAAGGAACTTCACCAACTGCCATTATAATGATATCTGCCTCGGCTGCTCTGTTCTTATCGGTAATGATTTCAACACCATATGCTTGTGCATATTCCTGAAGACCTTCCAGAATGGTAGAGCCTTCTGTGATTTTACCGTCAGTGCCATCCATCTGTCCTTGCCAGGATAAGCCCCATCCACCACATTGAACACCCATGTCATTCACTGCCGGACCGGTAACATAGATCTTTTGACCTTTCTTTAAGGGTAGAAGCTCCTTGTCATTCTTTAGTAATACCAGGGATTTTTCAACTAACTGTTTCGCAATGTCACGGTATCCCTCACTGCCTAATTCTGTGATTTCTTTGGTGGTATTTTCCTGATAAGGATCTTCAAAGATACCCATATCAAATTTTACGGTTAGAATACGGCTTACCGCATCATTAATTCTTTCTTCAGAAATCTTTCCGCTGTTTACGTTATTAACGATGGCATTAATGGCTTCCTTATAATTACTGGGCTCCATCAACATATCCACACCAGCGTTAATTGCAAGGGCGATATCTTCTTGAAAATTATTGCCGCTTAAGGCATTCAAAGCTTCCCAGTCAGAAACAACAAAGCCTTTGAAGCCTAGCTCTCCTTTTAACACATCGGTAATCAGATACTGATTCTCATGCATTTTTACTCCCTCGTAGGAGCTGAAGGATGCCATAACAATCTTTACTCCAGCATCTACTAAGGTTTTGTAAGGTGCAAGCTGAACTTCTCTTAGCTCCTCTTCCGTCATTTGAACATCGCCACGATCCAATAAGGAATTAATCTCACCGGTACCGTAGATTGTGGCACCGTCTCCCAGATAATGCTTTGCTGTACCTGCTACTCCATGGTCCGTCATACCTTTGAAATATGCCTCTGCTAAGGAAGAAACGAGGGTTGGATCGCTGGAATAGCTCTCATAGGTTCTACCCCATCTTGGATCACCACTAATTGCCACACAAGGGCCAAAATTCCAAAGTATATTAACCAGCTTCATCTCCTCTGCTACTGCAGCTCCCATTTCATACATCAGCTCTGGATCATTGGCTGCACCCAGACCCACATTATGAGGAAACACTACTGCATTCTTTAATATTCCCAGACCATGTACCGCATCAACGCCATAAATCATCGGTATTTTGTGTGTCGATTTCAAAGCGCCTGCCTGTAGATCTTTGAACATCTTATTCCAGTCTTCCACAGAATTACTCCCTGGGACAGAACCGCCACCGCTTAACACAGATCCTAGTCGTAAGTTTGTCATTTCTGCAGAAGTAGCCCTGTTTCTCTCCGCCTGCAGCATCTGTCCCGCCTTTTCCATCAGCGACATCTGACTAACCAGACTTTCTACTCTCTCCTGGGTAGGAAGGGTTGAATCTAAATAAGAAAGATCCTCCTGCTCCTCTTGAACATCGCCCTGATTCTGGTTCTCTGTATTTGCATTATTCTCTGTATTAGAATTAGAATCACTCTTACTACAACCAGCCAACATCAGTATCAATACAAATATTCCAATCCACCATTTAAATTTCATCCTATCATACCTCATCTTCAATCACCGCCGTTGCAATTGAATCCTTCCTTAAACTGAAATCAACATACTTTCCTTGAATACGAACCACTACCGGAATCTCTTTTTCCGTACAATTTAACATTACCAGTGCGATGGACCCATCTTCATTTTTAAAGGCTGTAATCTCTAGATCATCTGTATATTTCGTAAAGGCGATTCTCTTAGCACCTGGTTTAATAAATTTACTGATATGTCCGATGTAATCGCAGGATAACTTTACCTCATAGGTATCATTTGCCGTATCGATCATGATGGGTGCATCACAATAATTACCTACATGATTGGGACCGCCCTTTTCATCAAGAAGGATGTTCCAATCCAGATATCCGGTCATACCAGCATTCAGATTACCGATAATATCATGGGCATACATTCTCGCATTTTGCAGCTGATTCGCACTAAAACGGCTATATTCCACACATCCCTCGGTAAAAATCAACTGTTTATCCGGATAAGCATCATGGGTTAAGCTGATTGCTTCAAAATGATCACCAGAATACCAGTGGAACGCCACACCATCCACCATGGAATTGGTCTCTTTATCAATGATTGTCCTTGCTCTCTCATACACTAATTCTTTATTATGATCCCACACATTGATTTTAACATGGGTAAGACCATTCTTAACAAAGGCCGGATAGAGATAATCTCTTAAGAATTCCTTTTCCTCCAAAGCAGTATAGATACAGGAATCCCAGCTCTGAACAGCTGCCGGCTCATTCTGAATCGTTACACGGTTAACAAGTAAGCCCTTCTTCTCATACTCCTTAATGTATCGGCAGATATATTCCGCCCAGAACTCTCTGTATTCCGATTTAAGCTTTCCTCCATGTACCTTCTCACCATTGGTCTTCATAAATGCCGGTGGAGACCAAGGGCTCAACATGATGTCCAAAGGCTTTCCGCTTTTCTTCTGTGCATCTCTAAGTAGAGGAAGAATGTATTCTTCATCCCTTGCTAAGGTAAAAGATTTCATTTCTAGATCCTCTGAGTCTGTCATCGCAGAATATACCCCTAAGGAAAAATCGCAGCTGTCGATATGTGTTCTGATCATATGATAATTGTTGCCTTCTTTTCCGAAATAACGGTCTATCACCTTCTCTTGATTTTCTTTACTTAATTTAGAATAAGCGTAACCTGCTGCTTCTGTAATTGCTCCACCAAATCCGATCATCGTCTGATATTCTATCTCTGGATAGAGATTAACCACATGCATTTCGATTCCTCGGTTTTCGATCTTAACTTCATATTCTTTAACTTCCGTAGCCTTTTGATTGTTCTCATAGGTGGTAGTTATAAGTTTCATGTTATTTCTCCTTCCATCTTCGTCTATTTATTAATCCTATACTCACGCTGGTTATAACTATTAGTATTACTATAACCACTAAGACACTAATAAAAACTAAATTTACAACATTGGATCCATCTGTTTGGATATCACTGTATTCCTGAATATCTGTCCAGTCGATAATTTGTCCCGTTTCCCCCATATCCTTTTGCATCATTTCTAAGGTCTCAACAGGGATTGGATCAGCATAGGACTGGGCAAAATATAGGTTATCGAAATAATAGGTTCCGGGAAAATTTGCCCCGATTCGTATCTCTATGATTGCTGTTAAATCAATGGTTGCCTTCGTCAGATCCAGAAATATTCTTTCCCATTTAAATGACGATGGCATTGCTAAAGCTGAGGTATAATCCGTCCAGGTCGCCCCATTTTTATCTACTAAGGTTACCTGAAGTGCTTGATTACTCTTCGCTGCATAGGTATCAAAGATGAAATAATCCATACCAGCTGCATTGACAGAATTCCTAATAGCAGGAGCAATACAGACATTTCTGGAGGTTTTAGAAGGAATTTTCTCATTACCTTCCAAGATTAGTCTTATGACCTGGCTTTCTTCTTGCTTAGAGCTTATCTCTGTGGAAGATACAACCTCCGCTTCGGCATCGCTTCCAGCGCGAAGAACTACTTCTCCCAGGTCCATATTCTGAAACCACTTTCCGGACTCCTTCGGGTCTGCTATTGCCTTAAGGAGGTCATAAAGATATTTATTCTGACGAAAACTTTCCGCTGTAGAGACTTTACTCCATTTATTAGCGATTATTTCTTCGGAATCGTAGTAGATATTTACCTGTGGTGTTGTACTCGACGTACTATTATAGATTCCCCAGTTTCCCCCATCCACAGTCTTGTAGGTCCAGGTAGTCCAGCTCCAACCATTTTCTTCATAAACTTCTAAGGCATACTTCCAACTGTTCAGCTTGTCAAAGAGAGTAAATTCTCCCACAAGTACTGGAACTTGAAAGCCTGCATTATCATTCTTTGTCACCTTTGAATCTGTAAAGCTTCTCTGGGCTGCTGCGTTATCTGTGCCATCCCAGCAATAGTAATGATATTCATACATGACATTTTCCCAACCGTACGTGGAAGGCTCCGGCATATTGGATGGTTCCCATATAGAATTGAAGATTATGAGATGATCCGGATCAATCGCCCTGATGGCTTTGTACAAACGATCATAAAAGGGAAGCTGGACCCGGCCCCAGGGATTACGTTCTATCTCATTCCCTTCCGGTTCATTCAGTAAATCATACCCGGCGATCGTTCCATTACCCCTGTAATGCTCTGCTAATTGTTCCCACAGAGCTACGGTCAGATTTTGAGAAGCTTCATCGGTGAATAAGCTGGACCGGGATTTATCTCCGGAATGATCTCTACCATTCTGGGATCCCGGAGCTGCATGGAGATCCAGGATTACATAGATTCCTCTTTCTCCACACTCCTCCACGAACCAGTCTAAGGTTGCCAGCGTATCGGGTCTTAATTTACCCTCTTCATCCAAAAGGTTATAACAGGAAATAGGCAGACGGGCTACATTGAAGTTTAGTGCCTTCAAATTATCAATGTCCTGCTCTGTTATCCATGCTTTTTCATATATCTGAATTAATTCTCTCGCTTTTTCTTCACCAAAACGTTCCGTTAAGGTTGCAATGGCTGTCTTCTGGTCCGGGGCATTGGTGGGACACATCCAGGCTTCCATTACCTGCCAGCCTCCTATGTTAGTTCCACGAAGAGTAACGACCTCTCCCCTGCCTGCTTGGTCACGTAAGACCTTACCATCGGCTTTTAGAAAGTTATCCGGTAACTCTTGTTTTTGCTCTAAATCCACTTCCTGAGCCTTAACATAGATAC
>JAFACO010000394.1 GCA_023425485.1 Bacillota bacterium | reverse complement strand
ACTTAATGTTGTAGATGAATACAAACAGACTCAATTCTCTCGAAAGATGGAATTAATCTCAGCAATTATCTTTCCAGCATTATTTATAGGAAATATTGTTACCGTGGGATTATTGAAAACGGAGGGTGCCGTATCGTTTTCCTGGAATCAGATGATGTTCCTGACCATAGGAGCTATATTAATTTATCCATTGTATAAATTTATTTTTAGAACACGGGGATGAATTCATAGAGTTTATCATTAAAAATCCCCACTTTTCATATCCTGCATTCTCTTCTGAAGAAAGCCTGTCATTTCTGTCTCTGCATAGTTTTTAGATATTATAATAGCTTCATTAAAAACTTCAAGTCCTTGTTCCATATGACCAAGCCAATAAAGTGCACTGGCTTTTTGATAAAGCAGCCAGGGTAAGCTGCGATACTCTTGGCTATCAATACAAACCTTGAGACCTCTCTCGCTGGCTAAAAGAGCTTCTTCATAGTTCTTATGCCAACGATGGCATTTTGCCAGGGAGGTCAAAAGGGTAGTATAAACCCTTGCGATATCTTGCGCATAAATATAACCCGTTTTTATTAGCTCTTCAAGTGCTTGAAAGATAGGAAGTGCTTCTTCTTTTCTTCCGGTGAACAGCTTCCAAATCCCATACAATCGTATTAAATCAATCTCGATAAGCGTATAAAGCTCTTTCTTAATATTAGTTGGGTCAAAGGAGTCTATTGTCAAACCAATTGCTTTATCAAGCAGTGTTGGAAGTTCCGAATCCGAAGCATTATCCCAATCTATTCCTCCTGCAACAATCCAGGCACGAGTTTTTAATATGTACTGAAGCACAAATTTATTTTTATTTAAAAGCTTATCGTTTTCTAAGGAATCAAGAATATCTAATATTTCATTTTCTTTCTCTTCTCGAAACAACTGCGCAATCTTGTTTCTGGTTTCATCAAAATACAGTTCTGCCTTACTCGAGATATAACTTGAAAATCTCTGTGGGTCAACTCCTAATCTTTGCATCAATCGTTCAAATACATATTTGCTAGGTGAAATACTGCCATTTTCTATGTAAGAAATTGTTCTTCGATCACAAATACCCTCTGCGAGCTTCTCTTGTGAAAATCCTTTTTGTTTTCTAAGTTCGGAAATTAATACACTTGCACAGTATGTGGCCATATCTCGCTCCTTTTTTGGAAGTGAAATTTCACTTTCAACCTAAATTTAGATTTTTTATAATTGTAAGGTAATACCAGAAAAAAGTAAAGCAGGATTAGATAGGGGGACAACAAATGGATGAAGTCATTCAAGTGCAAAATTTAAGACGGGAATACATAAAAAGCAAAGGATTTATTAAAAGGAAGAAAACAATAACACATGCCGTGGATGGAATTACCTTTGATGTAAAGAGAGGGGAAGTCTTTGGATTGTTAGGTGAAAATGGTGCTGGGAAAACCACGACAATTAAAATGCTGATTACAATGCTGGCACCTACCTCAGGGGTATGTAAGGTGTTGGGTTATAACACCTTTGGGGAAGAGAAGAAGATTAGAAGCAGAATTAACTTTATCTTTGGAGGTGAGATGGGAGTTTATCGTCGATTGTCCGCAAGAGATAATTTGCAATACTTTGCTAACTTATATAGTATGCCATCACACCTGGCGAAGAAGAAAATCGGCGAAATCCTCGAACTCGTTGGCTTGACCGACAAAGCAGATACAATGGTTGAAACCTATTCCAAAGGAATGATACAGCGATTACAAATTGCTAGAGGGCTTATGAATGATGCGGAAATTCTATTTATGGATGAACCTACGATTGGACTTGACCCCTTAGGTGCCAGAGCGCTTAGGGATTTAATTAGAAAACTTAGAGAACATGGAAAAACAATCGTCCTTACAACTCATTATCTATATGAGGCAGATGAACTTTGTGACCGAATTGCTATTATTAATAAAGGAAAGCTGGTTGCTCTTGATACACCAAAAGGCTTGAAAAGTAGATTGGAAACACAAAATACATTGGAGCTTATTACAAAAAGTTCAGCAAATACTCACACAGAAGAACTGGAAAAGATAAATGGAGTAAAATCGGTTGTCTGTCAGAAGGGTGAGGAGAAAAATATCTATCTGATAAAGTATGAAGCAGAACATGAGATTGTTTCAGAGGTTATAAAGATAACCGACAATATAGTCGCATTATCGCAAAAGGACCTGACTCTGGAGGATGTATTTATTCAATTATTGGGAAAAGTGTGAAAGTCTCTTTTCCTTGGTAATATTGTGCCGCTATTGGCGGTGATATGGAGGTAAAAATGAGAAATATATTAGATATTATAGGGGGTACAATGAGAATTCAAATGAAGAATTCTTTTGCTCGTCCCATGTTTCAATTTTGTTTGATAGTTGCACCAATCACCAATACGATACTACTGTATTATATGTTTAAAAACTCGCAAATGGATAATTTCATGACCTATGTTGTAGTTGGAGCTGGTCTTTCCAGCCTATGGGCATGCATTTGCTTTTCTTCCATCGGTGACATTAATCGTGAACGATGGTATGGAACGCTTTCGCTTATTTTTACAGCTCCGGCGGGTTTTAACTTAATTATACTTGGTAAAATAATCGGAAATACGGTGCTATCACTGATTTCCTTTGGAATTACCGTATTAACAGCAATTCTTCTTTTTGATGCAAAACTTGTAATTACCAATGTCGTTCTATTAATCGTTGCCTTACTGATAGGATTATGTGCATTTATTGTATTCTCACAAATTTTTGCTTATCTTTTAACCCTTTCTAGAAAAACCACACTTTATATGAATTGTCTTGATATACCTATTTCACTAATTTGTGGGTTTGTTATTCCCATTGAACTGCTGCCGGGATGGATCCAACCTCTTGCTTATGCTTTACCTCCCACCTGGGTAGTGAAACTGATACGAGGTTCTTTTGATACTGGATTGACAAGAAATGAGTTTCTAGAATACTTTGTAATTCTTGTTGGTCAAATAATTATTTATGCTATACTTTGCCATATGCTGTACAAAATAATTGAACGCAGGGTAAAAATAAATGCAAGTCTGGAGATGATGTGATGAGGAACAAAATTAAAATATTCTTTCAGCAGGCATGGCTTTATTATAAGGGTAACAATACACAATTCAATTTGGAGGAATTAATCTTTTATCGAATAGCAATACCGCTTATTACTCTGACTTATTATTGCGTGATTGCTAGAACTGGTTTTAGAACGGAATATCTAACCCAATGGGTGATCGGAAACTCACTGTTATTGTGCAATAATACCTGTATCTTCGTCCTTGGTGGCTCTTTTGAAGGTGAGAGACACTTTGGCAGATTAAAATGGTTGATAGCTTCACCTCATAGTCGGATTGCAACAGTATTTGAAAAAGGTTTTTTCTTTATATTTGAGAGTTTTGCAACCGTACTAATGGGCATGGTGTTTGGCAGTTTAATTTTTGGGGTTGATTTTACAAATGTAAATCTTGCTTTGTTTATGGCAATAATTTTAATAGGCGTATTCTCAGCAGTTGGGTTTGGTATATTGATAAGCGTCTTTTCACTCCTAGGTAATAGCTTGAACTTATTACTAAATATTATTAGTATGTCAATGGCAATCCTATGCGGAGCGAATTTCCCTGTGAAAGACCTGCCACAGTTTGCCCAGTTTCTCTCGTATTGCTTACCCTTTACAAGAAGTATTGAGGCTTCAAAAATGCTATTTGATAAAGTAGATATGAGTAAGTTGCAATCACTACTAGCAGGAGAACTGTGCGTTGGTCTTGTCTTTTTACTTATTAGTGCGTTACTTTTTAAAACAATAGAAAAGCTTGCTATAAAAAAAGCTAGCTTGGAGATTTTTTAAATACATTACTGGTTAGGGTGTCAAACAGATGAAGTCAAGAGCTTCATCAAGGTTACTATTTTTATGATTTCTTTATGATTATATCTTGATGTACTACATAGGATTATGTCCTGATTTGAAAGTAATATCATCTAATCTCATTGCTTAGGAGTGGGGCAAACGGATTGCGTAAAAAAAATAACAGTTTGCGTTAAAGATATTTCTAGGATATTAATATATGTTAGGATGTTTTCACAAGATATAATGTGGACTTGAATGGATGGAAATTACCTGAATTAATGAAGGATTACCATTCAGTCAAAAAAGGAGGATATGAAAAATGGTAGCAAAAAAGTTAGTACCTTTTTTTAGAGGTATATCATCTGTAATGGCTTCTGTGCTTACATTATCTTTATTGGGTACAGCAGTTGCAGATACTTACAGAACTAATCTGGATGATGTTCTTGGAACACAAAGTTATGTGACAATTACGGATGAAGATTCTGTTAAATATCAAAGTGATTACAGTACAATTGAAGAAATGGCACAAGCTGCTAAAGACATCGCAATACGAGAGGGAGAAGAAGGCACTGTTGTTATGAAAAATGACAATGATGTTCTTCCGTTGTCAGAGAAAGGAACGGTTGCACTCTTTGGTTTGGCAGCATATGCACCTTATCCAATAAACGCTGGCGATTTAAAAGCAGGCAATGAGGATGCGGTTGATCTTGTACAGGGACTGACCGATGCGGGCATACAGATTAATGAAACTGTAAAAAGCTTTTATACGGATAAGCTCCTGAATGCACATGAGGTTGTCACACAGAATCCCTGGACTGGAGAAGATGTTGTTTCTGTTGGTTTTGACTACATCTATTCTACAAGCGTTGGAGATATGGTAGACTTTGTTATTAATGAAGTCCCAGCAGATAAATATACAGAACTTGGTGCTCCTGATAATATGAGTGATCAGATTGACAAAGCATCAACGGTTGGTATTTGTGTATTTGCACGTCCGGGTGGAGAGTCAAATACGTATGCAGCAGGTACTGCTGTTAATTTTGCAGGCGAGAAAACTGGTAAGGATCCTTTAGCACTTTCTGAAGATGAGCTTTCCGTTATTGCATATGCAAAAGAGACCTGTTCAAAGGTTATCGTTCTATTAAATACCGGTAACACAATGGTGATTAAAGATATTGCAGAAGGCGGAAATTATGAAGTAGATGGTATTGCATATATCGGATGTCCTAATGACTATCAGTTCACAGGCATTGTAAATGTTCTTACAGGTAAAGTTAATGCTACAGGTGCACTAACAGATACTTTTGTTAAAGATAATTCCTCCATCCCAGCAGTAGTAAACTTTGGTGGTGATTACTATGCAGATGCGGATATTGTGGCAGCAAATGCAGCAAATGGTTATGATCCACGTTATCCTGGTATTGATATTTCCAATGTAAGCAGTGCAGGCTCCTTTGGTGGAGGTGAAGCTACCTACAGTGCCGGACAGTACATTGTTGAAGCAGAGGGTATCTATGTTGGTTATAAATATTTCGAAACCAGATATTTTGATTCAATTATGAATCCTTCCTTTAATGCTAACTCATCAGAGGGAGCAACGCAGGGAGAAAGCTGGGATTATAACAGCGAAGTTAATTATTCCTTTGGACACACACTTTCTTATCTGGATTATACACAGACCTTAAAGAGTGTTGAGGTAGATAAAACTCCAGAAGGTAATATTACTGCTGTTATTGAGGTAAAGAACAATAGTGCCGAGGATGGCAGATTCCTTACACAGCTATATGTACAGCAGCCATATACAGAATATGATAAAGAAAATAACGTTGAGAAGTCAGCTGTTATGTTCTTAAATTCTGCAAAGGTTGATGTTGCAGCTGGTGCAACAGAGGAAGTTACCATTACAATTCCTACCAAGTATCTTGCAAGTTATGATTATACTACTGCTAAAACATATGTTTTAGATGAAGGAGATTATTATTTTACAGCAGCTGCTGGCTCTCACGAGGCTGTTAACAACTTCCTGGGTGCACAGGGTAAAACTGTTGCAGATGGTATGGATGCGGAGGCAGTAGGAACAACTCTGGTATGGGATGAAAATACAGCACTTGATACAACAACCTTTGCTGTTGAGAATAATACAGTTGTTACCAATGTTGCAGATGATGCAGACTTAAATTATTGGACTGGTAAAGATACCGTGACTTACCTATCAAGACAGGACTGGAAGGGTACATACCCAATTAACTATAATAAAGATGTAGAAGTATATATTGCAGAGAGTGAGAAATCTGAGGAATGGATTGCAGCCCTTCGTGGAAAGAACTATACCATTAAGACAGATGACCCTGCAGCAGAAGCAGTTGACAATGGTGTTAGTTTTAGTACAGAAGATATTCAGTATGAGCAGTTATCCGATATTAATGATCCTTTTTGGGATTCGCTGGTAGCAGAGATTACCATTGATGAGGCAGTAGGTGCTGTTATCCATGGTGGCAGCAGGACAGATGTGCTTACGAATGTAGATAATCCGGTTGTACTTCAAAACGAGGGTGTAAATGGCTTTACCACTGCATATGTTGATGAAGCAACAGGAAAATCCTACAAATTTAATGTTAACTCTATGACACTCCTTGGATCTTCCTTTAATCCTGATTTAGCTTATGATTGGGGTATTGTAGAAGGAAATTCTGGACTATGGCTGGAGCGTTATGACTTATGGGGAATTGGACTTACCCAACGTAGAACACCGTATAATGGACGTAATTATGAGTATGTGTCAGAAGATCCAATGCTAACCAATCGAATTGGCTACGGCGTATTAAATGGTTGTGCAGATAAGGGTGTTATTAATGGACCAAAGCATATGGGCTTTAATGATCAGGAGCATAATCGTAATGGTGTGGCAGCTTATATGAATGAGCAAAAATTCCGTGAAACAGATTTAAGATGTTTCCAAGGAGCTTTAGAGGATGGCAAAGGATTAGCGGTAATGGTTGCCTTCAACCGTATTGGACCTACTAATGCATCCCATTCTGTTGGAATGCTGAAGACAATCCTTAGAGGAGAATGGGGCTTCACCGGTATAGTATCAACCGATATGATGAACAACTCTTATTATTTCAATCCTGAATCCATGATTATGGCAACTGTTACACAGGTTGCAGACTTTGGTGGTGACGACAACCACATTAACTTAGGTGATGGTGGCGTAGATGCAACCTGGTCATATATTTCTGTAGATTCTGTAAAGAATGATTCTGCTCTTGTTGAACAGGCAAGACAGAGCCTGAAGTATCAGCTCTATACATTTGCGAACAGTGCAGTTATGAATCAGTCAACAGAGAAGGTAGAGGTATGGTGGAGTAAGGCATTGAATGCAATTACTACGATCAGCGGAATTCTATTAGGAATTGGTGCTATTGCTTGGCTTGGACTTTCCCTTATGCCTTATAAGAAAAAGGAGGAGGAATAAACGATGAGTTTTATTAAAAAGCAAACCGTAGGAACCTGGATTACCTTTATTACATTAGTTCTTACTGTTGTATCTTATATAATTTATTTAGTAAATATCGCTGGTGAGGGTTACTTCAAGAATGCAGCATCACCAAGTGCAACCAGATATGCTGGTATTGCAATTGCCTTATTGGTGATTGCATTAGTGTTGACACAGTTTAACTTAAAAGGTGCTTTAGATAAATGTATCAGAATTTTAACAGATGCTTTAAGAATAGTAGTTCCAGCTCTTATTATTGCTGCTGCAATTACATTGGTATCCAGTAGAGTTCAGGGCTTCGCCTTCATCTATTTCTCAAATGAAGAAGTACTACAGGAAGTACAGACAGCTGCTAATATTTCCTCTGCACATGGAGCAATTGCAAGTATTGTAGCCTTCGCTGTTGCAGCATTTGTTGGAATGATAGCTGCATTCTTTACTCTAAAAAAGAAAGCATAGTGTATTAGGTTCCTCCCGGAGTGCGAATGCCTTCGGGAGGAATTTTATCCTGAATATAGGGGATGGACCAGGAGAGAGCAAATGGTGAAAATACAAAAATTAACATGTGAGAACCTGATACAGGGATGTGTAACTGATGAAAAATCCCCGAGCTTTTCTTATGTATTGGAAAGCGACAGACAGGGAGCAAAGCTCACAAAGGCTAGACTATCCATGAATGGTTGGCAGACGGAAACAAAAGAGCAGATTGCAATTCCCTATAGCGGAGACAAACTTAAGCCCTTTACAAACTATACTGCACATTTACAGGTTTGGGATGACGCAGGAGAAACAGCCGCTGGTACCTGTTCTTTTGAGACGGGCAGAATGGACGTACCCTGGCAGGCAAAATGGATCAGCGATGGAAAGTATATTTTTACAGAAAAGAAAGTTTCGCCGGTTCCAATGATTTTTAGAAGAGGCTTTCAAATAAATAAAAAAGTAAAAAGTGCGAAAATTTATGTCACTGCAATGGGAATTTATGAAATGACGTTAAATGGTAAAAAGGTAGGGAATCAGTATTTTGCACCGGGCTTTACCTCATATAAAACGAGGTTACAATATCAGACCTATGATATAACAAAATCACTGAACAATGAAAATGAGTTGGAGGTGGTAGTAGCTGGTGGATGGGCAGTTGGCTCTTTCGTATTTACAAGAAAAAACAGAGTTACCGCTGATCGACAGGCACTTCTTCTGGAACTTCGTGTAATCTATGAAGATGGTGAGACAGAGATAATCGGAACGGACGAGAGTTGGAAGACAACTGAGGAAGGTAAATACCGCGCTGCTGATTTTTATGACGGTGAGTCCTATGATGCAACAATAGATTTATCAAAGATTGCATGGAGAAATGCTGTCATAGAAAAACTTCGGGTATCACCAGAAATCTATGCAGACATCGGCGCGCCAGTTATTGCGCATCAAAGAATTTCTCCTATAAACTGTACAAAAACAGAGCAAGGTATCGTGTATGATTTTGGACAAAACTTTGCAGGAGTGGTCGACTTATGTCTTAAAGCAAAGGAAGGTCAGGTAATTACGGTACGGCATGCAGAGCTTTTGAATCCGGATGGAACGTTAAATACCGTGTTTTTAAGAACGGCAAAAGCAACGGTTACCTATATCTGTTGCCAGGGTGAACAGCAATATTCACCACGGTTTACTTATATGGGCTTTCGTTATATATGTATTGAAGGTATTTCACAGGAAGATATTCAGGTAACAGCCTTAGTGTTATACTCAGCCCTGGAGAATAACGGTGAGTTTGAGTGTTCTTCTAAGAAGTTGAATCAGCTTCAAAGTAATATTGTTTGGAGTGCACGTTCTAATTTCATGGATATTCCTACGGACTGCCCGCAAAGAGATGAAAGAATGGGATGGACCGGTGATCTTGCAGTATTTGCAACTACAGCCTGCTTTAATTTTAATATGAGCCGTTTTCTGGACAAATGGCTGGCAGATATGGCAGCAGAGCAGCTCCCTACCGGTGGAATTCCTAACACCGTGCCCGTCCAGGGTTATGGATTTCCGGCAACTATGCCGGTAATGGCAATTGATTTCTGGGGGGATGCCTGTATTATGGTTCCCTGGGCAGAGTATCGTGCAAGAGGAGATAAAAAAATTCTTGAGAAATACTATCCTATGATGAAAAAGTATGTGGATGCCTGTAAGTTCTGGGCAGGACTGTTCAGCGCAGGAAAGCACAGGTACATATGGCATACCCCTTCCATGTTACACTTTGGAGATTGGGTAGCGCCTGATGTACCCAAGATGAGCCAATGGCAAAAAAGAAGTAAGTGGACGGCAACCGCAAGTCTTAAAAATACGAGCGGACTTCTTTCACAAATTGCAGAAATTCTTGGAGAAAAGAAGGATGCACAAAAATATCAAAAAATTAGTGCAGCTACAGCGGATGCATATTCCAATCTACTTATGGATGGTAAAGGCAAAATGAAAGAAGAATTCCAGACCGGTTATGTTCTACCTTTACAGTTTGGCATGCTTGATGGAAAAAGTCGTGAGAATGCAGTGAACAATTTAGTAAAGCTGGTGGAAAAAAATAATTATTGCATTGGTACAGGGTTTCCAGGCACACCCTATATCCTGTTTGCTTTAGCGGATAATGGCCGAGCCGATGTAGCCTTCAAAATGCTGCTGAACGAGAAATGTCCCTCCTGGCTTTATCAGATTAAGATGGGTGCAACAACAATCTGGGAACGCTGGGACGGACTTAATGAACAAGGCTTCTGCCCTATCGCTGATGATGGCACAGATATGATGATTTCCTATAACCATTATGCCAGTGGTGCGGTAGGAGATTTCTTATATCGTAGAGTGGCAGGGATTGAGGAATGTGAAGCAGGATATAAGAGCTTTTGTATTAAGCCTTTATTATATGAGGAGTTATCCTATGCAAGAGGAGAAGTTGACACTCCGTATGGTAAAATTATTTCTCATTGGAAGATAAAGGATAACCTTTTTACGATTCAGATACATGTACCGATGGGAACGGAATGCAAATTGCAGCTGCCAGACGGTAGGGAAGAAATCCTAGAAAGCGGTGACTATGAACGAGCATGTGGAATTAATCAAGAAATAAGTAATTAGCTAAGAAAATAAGTAGGACATTCAATAAGTTAACTGGGTTGCCTAATAAAGACAGCTAATAATATGTTGATTTATAATGAAGTTATGTATCTGCGAGCAGTAAAGAAAATTACTGCTCGTTTTTCTTGTTTTATTATATGTTAATTAGTAAAATATATAGTAAAGGAAAAATACTATGATTTATATAATAGGAATGGAAGTGAAGATACATGACTGAGGACTTACTAATGGAGTTACGTAAGATTACATCAGAGGAAGAACAACTTCTATATGGGAAGCAAGAAATTGAAAAAGAGCTATATATGTCATCGGATGCAAATATTATCGATGCTTCTAAATTACTGGAGGCAGGAGAGCTAATCAGGGTAAGAACTCATACCAGATTTGTACATTTTCCCACGCATACCCATAATTATATTGAGATGATATATATGTGCTCTGGTAATACCCATCATATTATTAATAAGGAAGATGTTATCCTTCAACAGGGCGAATTGCTATTTCTCAATCAACAGGTAACACAGGAAATTTATCCTGCTGGTGAAAAGGATATTGCAGTTAACTTTATTATCTTACCAGAGTTTTTTGACTATGTTTTAAAAATGATCGAGGCAGAAGAGAACCTGTTGCGAGATTTTATTATAGATTGTCTTAAAGGGCAGCATGAAACCTCTGGGTATCTGCATTTTAAGGTCACGGATATTTTGCCGATTCAAAATCTAATCGAAAATTTAATCTGGATGCTTGCGTATAAACAGCCGAATAAGCGAAGCATCAATCAGGTTACCATGGGACTATTATTTTTACAGCTAATGAATCATATGGATAAGCTAGAGACGAATAAATCAAGTGAACCGAGAAAATTAATTATTCAGGTTTTGACTTATATAGAGGAGCATTATCGAGAAGGAGAGCTGACTAAGCTGGCGAAAAGTCTTCATTATGACTTGTACTGGCTATCAAGGGAAATAAAAAGGCAGACAGGAAAGACCTATACAGAACTAATTCAGGCAAAAAGACTTGGTCAAGCCGCCTACCTGCTGAATACAACAGCAATGACGGTCTTAGATATTGCTATTGCAGTGGGCTACGATAACATCAGCTACTTTCATCGAATCTTTCAGCAACGTTATGGTATGACACCACGGGAATACCGAATGAATAAGGAAAAGACCTACTAATTGCAAATAAGGACACTTTTTTAAACAAAAGGTGTTCTTTTTTTTTGGACAAAAAACAGATAGTATTAGTACATATACTGTACCTAGAAGAGGAGGACAGATCATTATGACGCAGTATTTTCTGGCAATTGACATCGGCGCCTCAAGCGGACGGCATATCTTAGCCCATCTAGAGCAAGGAAAAATGATTCTGGAGGAAATTCATCGCTTTCCTAATGGGATGATAGAACAAAACGGAGAGCTGATTTGGGATATTGATCGATTGTTTGAAGAAATCAAGACAGGGATGAAAAAATGCAGGGAAATGAATAAAATACCTGTTAGTGTAGGGATTGATACGTGGGCAGTAGATTTTGTCCTGCTGGATGAGAAAAATGAGCGTATTGGCAATTCAGTAGCATATCGGGATAATAGGACAGTTGGGACAGATACAGAAGTATATAAATTTATATCCGAAAAGGAACTGTATCAGGAGACTGGTATCCAAAAACAGATATTCAATACAATATATCAATTAATGGCTTTGAAAATAAACAAGCCAGAGGAACTAAAGAAAGCAAAAAAACTTGTGATGATACCGGATTATTTTCATTATCTGCTTACGGGGCAAGCGGTTACGGAGTACACCAATGCTACGACAACGCAGCTGGTATGTCCTAGGACAAAGACGTGGAATCTGGAGCTTATAAGAAAACTTGGATTTCCTGAGCAGATCTTTCAACAGATATTAATGCCTGGAACTGATCTAGGGCATTTGACACCGGAAATACAACAGGAACTTGGTTATGACTGTAAAGTTATACTTCCAGCAACTCATGATACAGGTTCTGCAGTTATGGCAGTACCTAATACAGAAGCAGATATGCTCTATATCAGCTCTGGAACCTGGTCCTTGATGGGAACAGAGCTACAGGAAGCTAATTGTTCTAAGGAGAGTGAGGTTTACAATCTCACCAATGAAGGTGGATATGAATATCGATTTCGATATCTAAAAAATATAATGGGTCTATGGATGATACAATCCATAAAAAGAGAAATTGCAAGTGATTTAGAATATGAAATGCTTTGTTCAATGGCTTCCGAGGAACATATTAAGTCCATTGTTAACTGCAATGATGACCGATTCCTTGCACCGGAAAGTATGACCCTGGAGGTGCAAAAAGCATGTGAGGAATCGCAACAACAGATACCGTATAGTGTGGGGGAGGTAGGAGCAGTTATATATAACAGCTTGGCAAAATGCTATGCAGATACCCTTAAGGAATTGGAGACTGTCACAGGTAAGAAATATGATAGGATTCATATTATAGGCGGTGGTGCGAATGCGGATTATTTAAATGAATTAACGGCAAAGGCCACAGGTAGAACCGTTTATGCAGGACCAATCGAGGCAACAGCCATTGGCAATATTGCAGCACAGATGATAACAGAAGAGGTATTGGTAAATCTGTGTGACGCAAGACAATGTATTCTTGGTTCGTTTCCAATATCCATTTGGGAACCGTGCTGAATCGGATGATGAAATAGAATAAAAGGTACCAAGAATAAGAAATGATAGAGGAGGATAAGATTTGTTAAAGAAAGAGAGATATGAATCATCTAAAGAAATATATCGAAGCATCGGTGTAGATACCGATGCAGCTATTGCGAGATTGAAAGAAATCCCGGTATCGCTTCATTGCTGGCAAGGGGATGATGTAACTGGATTTGATCATGACGGACCTTTGACAGGAGGAATACAGACAACTGGTAATTATCCTGGAAAAGCAAGGACACCGGAAGAATTGATGCAGGATATGAATCAAGCGCTTAATCTAATGCCTGGTAAAAAGAAGTTAAATCTACATGCAAGCTACGCTATTTTTGAACAGGGTGAACATGCAGATCGTGATAAATTAGAACCAAAACATTTTGCAAAGTGGGTGGACTTTGCTAAAGAAAGAAACATGGGAATTGATTTTAATCCGACGTTCTTCTCCCATGAGAAAGTAAAGGATGGACTCACCTTGTCCAGTCCGGACGAAAGCATAAGAAAGTTCTGGATAGAGCATGGTAAAGCATGTATTAAAATATCAGAGTATTTTGCAAAAGAAACGGGAGTTACCTGTGTAATGAATATCTGGACAGGAGATGGGTATAAGGATATTCCCGCTGACCGCATGGGACCAAGAATGAGGTATAAAGACTCTATTGAACAGATTTTATCAGCGCCGTTTGATAGAAATCTGGTGAAGCCATGTGTAGAATCAAAGGTCTTTGGAATTGGTGTAGAATCCTATACAGTTGGATCGGCTGAATTCACATTAAGCTTTGCAGCAATGCACAAGGGATGTCTTCCACTTATGGATAATGGGCATTATCATCCCACAGAAGTAGTTTCTGATAAAATACCTGCCTTGCTTTGTTATTATCCAGAGATTGCCTTACATATTACAAGACCAGTTCGCTGGGACAGTGATCATGTGGTGCTTTTTGATGATGAAACTAAGGAAATGGCGAAGGAGATTGTTCGCTGTAATGCCTTAGACAGAGTTTATATGGCGCTGGACTATTTTGATGCAAGCATTAACCGGGTAGCTGCATGGACAGTTGGATTTCGCAGTTGGCAAAAAGCATTATTGAATGCCCTTTGTACACCCAACGAAATACTGAAAAAGCTTCAGGATGAGAATTGCCTGAGCGAGCTTATGATGCTGCAGGAGGAGATTAAAACCTATCCATTTGGTGACGTTTGGGCAGAGTATTGCAGACAATGTGGTGTGCCGGAGGATAGAAGCTGGTTTTTAGACATAAAAAAATATGAAGATGAAGTATTGAGCCTGCGATAAACTTGGAGTAAGCTGGTACAGAATAATTTAATGCTTTTCATGAAAGCAATATCACTTTCGCTTTGAAAGAGTCTGTGTTACAGTCTCTTTCGTCACATTTGGAGATGGCGCATGGCGTCATAAGGGAGGCTAAATATGAAGTTTTTAGATACAGAGTTTGTACAAGGTTTTATTAGAATGGCAAATGATGGGTGGGAACAAGGCTGGCATGAACGAAATGGTGGGAACCTATCCTATCGTGTGAAGCCAGAGGAAATAGAACTGGTAAAAGAGAATTTTGCAGCAAAGGAATGGCAACCAATTGGAACAAGCGTACCACAACTTGCAAAGGAATACTTTCTAGTAACAGGTAGCGGAAAGTTTTTTAGAAACGTAATCATTAAACCAGAGGATTCCATCTGTATGATTGAACTGGATGAGCAGGGTGAGAATTATCGAATTGTTTGGGGTCTTGTAAATGGTGGAAGACCTACTTCCGAGTTACCATCTCATCTTATGAATCATGAAGTGAAGATGCTAGCCACAGAAGGGAAATGCCGTGTTATCTACCATGCACACACCACCAATACCATCGCACTTACCTTTGTTCTTCCGTTGAAAGATGAAGTATTTACCAGAGAATTGTGGGAAATGGCGACAGAGTGTCCGGTTGTATTTCCTTCCGGAATCGGAGTGGTGCAATGGATGGTGCCGGGAGGCAGGGAAATCGCCGTAGAGACCAGTAAGCTGATGCAGAAATATGATGTTGTTATATGGGCTCACCACGGAATGTTTGCTGCTGGAGATGATTTTGATCTGACCTTTGGTCTAATGCATACCGTTGAAAAATCGGCAGAGATTTTAGTTAAGGTATTATCCATACAGTCAAATAAATTACAGACCATTCAGGCAGAGGAGTTTAGACATCTTGCAAAGGACTTTAAAGTCACTCTTCCAGAAAAATTCTTATATGAGAAATAATATCTGATATGGATTGGCGCAAAGAATATTTATAGATTTTCCATAGAAAGCAAGCTTTTATGGTTCATTTTTAAGTATTATAATTAATTCTGAATAATTACAAACTATTTAGATAGAAAGTTAGAAGGGGTTACAGATATGATTCGAATAGCTATTGTTGATGATGATAAGAACTATACAGAAGTATTGATAAAGTATATCAAAAGATATGAAGCAGAAACGAATCAAAAGTTCAATGTCACAACGTTCGAAGACGGAGAAGATATTGTTACAAATTATACGGCAAACTACGACATTATTCTGATGGACGTTGAAATGCAGTTTATGGATGGTGTGATATCAGCCCAAGAGATTAGAAAAATAGATTCCGAAGTGGTAATCATTTTTATTACAAATATGCCCCAATATGCTATGAAGGGATATGCGGTAGAGGCTCTTGACTATGTCTTAAAGCCAATAAATTATTACGCATTTTCTCAAAGAATAGACCGTGCAATTGATCGAATGAAGCGGCGTTCCAGAAAGTATATATCGATCTCTTATAAAGGTGGAATTAAGAAAATTGATATATCAGACATTTATTATATTGAAGTCCAGGATCATAATCTTTATTATCATGTAAAATCGGGAACCTATATTGAACGAGGAACTATGAAGGAATTAGAAAACAATCTGGCGAACGAAGGATTTTTTAGATGTAATAAATGTTATCTGGTTAATCTCGAATATGTAGAGGGCTGTGAAGAAAATAACGTTATAATAGGCGAAGAGAGAGTACAGGTAAGTAGAGGGCGTAAAAAGGAACTGCTGGATGTTTTAAATAATTATATGAATGAGGTAAGCAAATAATGGGAGCGCAGAGTCTGACGAATACTCCAGGAATATACTATGCACTGGCATATTGGCTTAGTTGTAATATGATTATAATGAATAGCCCAAAACGGATGGACAAGCTTAAGATCCTAGGGGTACAGATTTTATTTTTGGTTTTGCTTGCCAGTATTATGATCGCCAGCGATGGAGTTGTTCGATTGTTTATACCCTTTATGATACTTTATATCGTAATGATATTCTTTTCTCTTTTTATCAATTGCAGTTACGATATCAAAACCGCCTTATATTTTGCTGTTAGGGCTTTTATCATAGGTGAATTTACAGCGTCCTTTGAATGGCAGATTGTTTATTATTCAGTAAATGCTTTGAAGGTACCTCTAAATCAATTTACGGATGTTCTGTTTTTTATAGGAATTAATACTATTGTTTATTTTGTATTATATCAACTGGAGAAGAAAAATCAGAAGGTTAATTTAAATATTGCAATTAACTTTCGAGAATTACTATCCGTCACAGTAATAG